>JBDSAK010000084.1:0-4291 GCA_039922195.1 Mycobacteriales bacterium | reverse complement strand
AAATCCTTGCCGCCGGTTTCGCCAACGATGCGCGGGTAGCTGCGATAGGAATCGATGTGGTCGGCGATGCCGCGCCACAGCGTGCGGAACACCGCAGTCGAACCGGTGAAGTGCACTCCGGCGAGCGCGCCATGCGCGAGCGCGACCTCGGAGACGGCGATGCCGTCGCCGGTCACCATGTTGACCACACCCGCGGGGAGACCCGCGGCTTCGAGCAGGCGCATCGTGAAGTGCGCGGCGAACTGCTGCGTGGGAGCGGGCTTCCACACGACGACGTTGCCCATCAACGCCGGCGCGAGCGGCAGATTGCCGGCAATGGCCGTGAAGTTGAACGGCGTCACGGCGTAGACGAATCCCTCGAGCGGCCGGTAGTCCATGAGGTTCCACACACCGGCTGAACTCTGCGGTTGCTGCTCGAGGATGAACCTGCCGTAGGAGACGTTGAATCTCAGGAAGTCGATGAGTTCGCACGCGGCGTCGACTTCGGCCTGCTGCACGGTTTTCGACTGGCCCAGCATGGTCGCGGCGTTGAGCGTGTCGCGCCACGGTCCGGCGAGCAGGTCGGCGGCGCGCAGGAACACCGCCGCGCGGTCGTCGTACGACATCGCGGCCCACTCGGGTGCCACGGTGAGCGCGGCGTCGATTGCGGCGTGCGCGTCGCCGTGCGTCGCTGTACCCAGTGTGCCCAGTACGTGCGCGTGCCGGTGCGGTTGAACGACGTCGACGCGGGCGCCGCCGCCCATGCGCTGCCGGCCGGCGATCGTCATCGGCAAGTCGATGGGTGACTCGGCGACGAGGCTGGCGATGCGCGCCTCGAGCGACGCGCGTTCCGCGCTACCGGGCGCATAGCTGCGCACCGGCTCATTGACGGGCACCGGGACCGACGAGATGCCGTTCACTCGCTCACCTCCGACGACTCCTGCAGTGCGGCCATCGTATGCACGCTTCAGCCGAGCAGCTGGTCGAGCTCTTGCCGGGCGAACCACATGAGGTCGTGCGCGCCGGCCTCGTCGAGCATGAACAGCGCGTCGTCGTCGCCGGTCTGCGCGGCGCTCCAGGCGTCAGCCGCCGCGTCGATGATGTCGGCGCAGTCGGGATCGTCGACGAGGAACGCGTCGACAGCCGAGAGCGACACCACCGCGGTGACCGTCACGGAGCTCTCGTCGCCGTCGTCGGCATGCTTGATCGACTCGTCCGGCACCTCGGCAGCGATGACGACGCGCTGCCGGGGAACGTCGCGATCCTCGTGCAGCAGCGACAACGAGTCGCTCGACGCGGCGAGCTGCGCGACGTGCTCGAGCTCGTCGGTGTCGCCGACGGCGTACGACTCGCGAAGGGCCGGCGTCACCGCGTGCCCGTGCAGTGGTGCCGGGCCGATCTCACCTCCGGCCCGCAGATCTCTCAGTCCGGCGAACGTCGACGGAAAGTAGACGCGCATCAGCCGGCCACCGTCAGGTCGTCGTCATCGGTCGCGTCGAGCGCCGCGCGGATAGCGGTGGCACTCGTGCGTAGTGACGTGTCGAGCACTCGCTCGCGCCGAGAGGGATCCATCAGGTTGGCTCCGATCGCATCGAGATCCTCCGGTCCAGGGGCGAGCACCACGACCTTGGTGCCCGAAGCGCGAACGAGCTCGGCTTCTCTGCGCACGCGTCGGTTGACCACACTGCGGATCACGTACTCCACCCGGCCCGCAGCGCTGGACGGCCGCCCGCCGAGACTGGCCATCGGCGCCAGCAGGTAGACGACGTCGAGGCCGTCGCCCGCGACGAGGTCGAGGTTCGTGCGTGAGATCGTGCCGCCGTCGACGTACCGCCGGCCTTCGATCGTCACCGGCGCATACCAGCCAGGAATCGCGCAGGACGCCATCACCGCGGACGAGAAATCGCAGCCCGGAGCATCTGCCGCTCCAAAAGAGACGCGCGCGCCGCTGTCATAGTCCATCGCGACGATTCGCGTCGGGGGTGTCACTGGCCAATCGCCGCGGGGGACAACCTGGTCGACGACCGAGCCGATGTGGTCGAGGTTGCCTCGGCCCTCGAGCATCCAGGCACTGAACGTAGCGAGTGGATGCACCTGGCCCGGGTGCCGCGCGCTGCGCAGCAACAAGGACCGGGACCCCACGCGCAGTTTCGGTAACGGCGGCCTGGCCCGCTCCGCCTGGTAGTCGTACTCGAAGGGAACTTCGTCCGTTTGCCGGCCACGCTGACTGTTGAGCAGCGCATCGACCGCGACTCCCCCGCCGAGCATGGCAGCGATCACCGCGCCCGCGGAGGTGCCGACGACGGCGTCCGCCGTGCGCGCATCCCACGTCAGCTCCTTCTGCAGCGCGGCCAGCGCGCCGGCCGTCCAGCTCGCACCGAGGGCGCCGCCCGCGCCCAGGACGAGTCCTACACGCGTCACGTCGCCGTCTCCAGCAACTCGGCCAGCGACTCCTCGATACACGTCGCGAGCACGTCGACATCGGGGATCGCGTCGCGGTCGGCGTTGATGCCGTAGAACACGCCGCCGTTGTACGACGTCAGCCCGATCGTCAGCGCATGGTTGGTGATGAGCGGCACGACCGGGAAGACCTCGAGCATCCGCGCGCCGGAGGCGTACAACGGGATCTGCGGCCCCGGCACGTTGGTGACGACGACGTTGAACAGGCGCTTCGACAACGCCGCGGCAGCGCGGGCACCCAGCGCGACCAGCGTCGGGGGGGCGAAACCGCCGAGCCCGATGAGCGCCTCCGCGCCGACCGACTGGCCGGACTCCTTGAGGCCGGTCATCGAATGCGTGACCTGCTTGAGGCGGATGACCGGACTGTTCTCGCCGACGGGAAGATCGACGAAGAAGGTCGAGACCTTGTTGCCGAGCGCTACGGCGTCGGTCGTGCCACGAACGCTGACGGGGACCATCGCGCGCAGCGACATTCCGGTCGCGACGTTCTCGCCGCGAGTCTGCAACCAGCTTCGTAGCGCACCGGAAACCGTGGCGAGTACGACGTCGTTGACGGTGCCGCCGTGCGTCTTGCGGATCCGCTTGTAGTCGTCGAGCTGCGTGCGGGCCATGGCGAACCGGCGTTGCTGCCCGATCGGGACGTTCCACGGGGTCTCGGGCGCGGCCTTCGCGGTCGTCACGGCGTAGGACAGCAGGCCGCCCGCGACTCCCGCAACGCGCGTCGCTGCCGCCTTGACGTTCGACGCCTCGGCGCGCAGCGATTCGGCGATGTCGGTGGGCTTGCGCAACCAGTCACCGATGACGTTGCCGACGAGTTCGGCACCGGACGGTTCGCGCGCCGGGATCCAGTCGTCGGGCGGGGCCGGCGCCTGCTCCGGCGAGGTGTCGAGGATGACCTGCCCCATGTCTATCGCGCCCACGCCGTCGACCATCGCGTGATGCGTCTTCGTCATGATGGCGACTCGCCCATCAGTGAGTCCTTCGATGAGGTAGATCTCCCACAACGGCCGGGACCGGTCGAGTGGGCGGGACTGCACGCGGGCGACGAAGTCCTTGAGCTGCTCCTCGGTGCCGGGCCGCGGCAAGGCGGATCGGCGTACGTGATACGTGATGTCGAAGTCGCTGTCGTCGATCCAGACCGGGTTGCCCAGACCCGCGGGGACCCAACGCACCTTCTGCCGGAAGCGCGGCACCAGCGGGATGCGCGCGCTGATCAGGTCGACGAGTCGGTCGTAGTCGAGTCCGCTCGGCGCCTCGAAGATCGCCAAGCCGCCGACGTGCAGCGGCATGGACGGGCTCTCCAGGTGCAGGAAGGAGACGTCCAGATGGCTCAGCCGGTCTGCCACGTCACACCTCCCGCGTTTCTCGTACTACGTACATCGTCCCACGCGGACGCCGGCCTGACGGTTGTCGGGTGTCAGTCTGGCGCGGCCCTCAACGCCTGAGCGCGAGCCGACGGCGCGACACCGGCGCGGGCAGACCGAGCAGCTCCAGCGCGTATCGGTAGATCGCCTGTCGCGCTGGTGATTCTACGGCGGCCTCGGTGAGCGATCGGCCGGCCATGAGCGCCGCATCGGTGCCCTTGAGGTCATGGGGCACGAAGGCAGCCGGTACGACGCCGGCGTACCTCTCGAGTGCGGCGGCGATCTCGCGCTCCGGGTCGCCGGCGAGCAGCGACTTGCGCACCTTGTTGACGAGGACCGAGGGCGCGCTGCCCGGAACCCGCTCGGCCAGCTCCGACAAACCGCGGACGAGTCTCTGCAGCGAAACCGGGTCGGCGGCCCCGACGGCGATGACCAGGTCCGCGTCGCCGACGATCGCCACCGTCGCGCCGTTGCGCCGCGGCGCCATC
>JBDSAK010000083.1:0-13274 GCA_039922195.1 Mycobacteriales bacterium | reverse complement strand
GAGATCTCCGATGCGGTGGTGTAGAAATCCGGCTGGTTCGGGAAGAACTCGGGAGCCTTGGAGAACTCCGGCGACTCCTGCCCGGACGTCGCCGCGGGGTAGAGCCCGCCGAGCTTGATGAGCTGGGCGATGCCTTCTGGATCCGCGTTCAGCCAGGTCGCGAACTTGACCGCCGCTTCCTTGTTCTTGGACTTCGCGGTGACCGCCGTGGACGAGCCGCCCCAGTAGCCCGCCGTCTTCGCGCCGGCGGTCCAGTCGGGCATGGCCGCCATCCGCCACTTGCCCTTGGTGTCCGGTGCGTTGCCGCCGATGACCTGCGAGCCCCAGACCGCCACCGGCCAGCTCAGCAGCGTGCCGTCGTTGAGCGCCTTGTTGAACTCCGGAGTGAAGAACGGCTGACCCAGGATGTCGCCCTTGTTCACCAAGTCGCCCCAGAAGGTCGCTACCTTCTTGGTCGCCTCGTCGTTCACCGCCACGCCCCACGCGTCACCATCGGGATTCCACCAGGACGCGCCGGCCTGCTGGCTCAGGCCGGCGAACCAGCCTGGGTCGGTCGAGCTGAATGAGCCGAGGTACTTCTTCGGGTCCTTTTGCCGGACCTCTGCGGCGAGCTTCGCGTACTCGTCCCACGTCGTCGGCACCGTCAGTCCCATCTCCTTGAACAGGTCCTCGCGGTAGAAGTACGCCATCGGCCCGATGTCCTGCGGGATGGCGTACGCCGCTCCGCCGAATGAGACAGCGTTCCAGGCTCCCTCGGGGAAGGCGGCCTTCGCGGCGCCGGCCTCCGCGGTGACGTCAGCAGCTACGTCGGCTGAGACCAACGCGGGCAGCGCCTGGTACTCGGCCTGGAACAGATCCGGGCCCTTGCCGGCCCGATCCGCGGTGAGCAGCTTGGTGACCAGCGCGTCGCCCTGGGCGGTGGAGTCGACCTTCACCTGGATGTTCGGGTTCTTCGCGTTCCACACCTTGACGATCTCGTCGATCTTCGGCACCCAGGTCCAGTAGCTCAACGTGACTTTCTCCGTCGTCGCAGGGGCGGCCGACGACGTTTCGCTCGCGGTCGGCGCAGCCGGAGCGTCCGACGACGCGGGGGCGCCGGCAACGGATGGGGCAACGGATGGGGACGCGGACGCGGACGCGGCAGGACCGCTGGTGGCCGCGGTGTCAGGTGAGCCATTGTCGGACGAGCAGCCGGCGATCGTCAGCATGCTGAGCAGGGCGGCAGCTGCGACCGGCCGCCAGGCGGTACGTCGTTCGAACATGTGGTCCTCCATGAGTTGGGCGAACGTGTCAGCGCCCAGCGATCTCCGTGAGCGGTCCCACTTTGGGAGCGCTCACGGCCAATGTCAAGGGATCAGTCGGAATTGTTTCCTCAGCGCAACCTTGCGCCAGGCCCTCCTCTTCCGAAGGTGTGCGGGGCACTCCGGGGCCAGCGAGAAAGTTAGGGAGCCGCTCTTCCCAAGAGACGATGGACGTGGTTACTGTGACCGCTCCCAGTATGAATTGAAGGAGCGGGCGTGACCGACGTACTTCGGCCGGATCAGCGGACGGCACCTGCCGGGCGCCGCCGCGGCTGGCCACCGCGCCTCGACAAGATCGCGTTCGGCGGGGACTACAACGCCGAGCAGTGGCCACCCGAGGTCTGGAGCCAGGACCGTCAACTCATGCGTCAGGCCGGGGTCACCGTCGCGACCGTCGGTGTCTTCTCCTGGGCGCTGCTCGAGCCGGAACCCGGGACCTACGATTTCGCCTGGTTGGACGAGGTGATCGACGGCCTGCACGAAGCCGGCGTCCGGGTGTGCCTCGCGACACCGACAGCCGCGCCGCCCGCGTGGCTGGCCGCGCGGCATCCCGAGAGTCTTCCGGTCACGCGGGACGGCGTGCGGTTGGGTATCGGTGCGCGCGAGTCGTTCTGCCCCAATTCGGTTCACTACCGGGCCGCTGCGGTCAACATCGCGCAGCAGCTGGCTTACCGGTACGGCGAGCACCCGGCACTCGCTCTCTGGCACATCGGTAACGAGTTCGGCTCGCATGTCGGTGCCTGCTACTGCGCCGTCTGCGCGACGATGTTCATCGAGTGGCTGCAGGCGGCGTACTCGGATCTTGCCGAACTGAACGACGCATGGGGCACGACCTTTTGGGGCCAGCGGTACGGCGCGTGGAACGAAATCACCCCCCCGCATCCGGCGCCGATGGGCGTCAACCCGGCGCAACAGCTGGACTACCGGCGGTTCTCGTCCGACTCGCACCTCGCGTGCTTCATCGCCGAGCGGGATGCCGTCCGTGCGATCACGGATGCTGCGCCGATCACGACGAACCTGATGGTGACCGCCTGCCAGAACTTGGACTACTGGCGCTGGGCACCGGAGCTGGACGTCGTCTCCAACAACCACTACTTGACGGCCGAGGCGCAGTCGAGCTACCTGGGCATGTCGATGTCCGCCGATGTCGCCCGCGGGCTCAGCGGCGGTACGCCCTGGCTGTTGATGGAGACGTCGACCTCAGCGGTCAACTGGCAGCCGAGGAATATCGCGAAAGTTCCCGGCGAGCTGCGGCGCAACATCCTGACCAACATCGCCAGGGGCGCCGACGGCGCCATGTTCTTCCAGTGGCGCGCGTCGCGGTTCGGCGCCGAGAAGTTCCATTCGGCGATGCTGCCGCAGAGCGGCACTCGAGGGCGGATCTGGAACGAGGTGGTCGCCCTCGGCGCGGAACTGGCAAGGCTCGACGAGGTGCGCGGGACAACTGTTGCTGCGGACGTGGCACTCGTGTGGGACTGGCAGTCCTGGTGGGCGCTCGAACTCGAGTACCGGCCGTCGGCCGACCTCGGATATCACGAGCGGGTCGACGCGTTCTATGAAGCGTTGTGGCGCGACCACCGGACGACCGACGTCGTCTCGCCGCTCGGCGACCTGGCGACGTATCCGCTGGTCGTCGTACCGAGCTTGTACCTGACTACAGCAGAGGCCGCGAGCAATCTTCGGCTGTACGTCGAAGGGGGCGGGCGCCTGGTGGTGTCCTACTTCTCCGGCATCGTCGATGCGCACGACACCGTGCACGACGGCCCGTATCCGGGCGCGCTGCGCGACGTTCTCGGGTTGTGGATCGACGAGTTTCATCCGCTGCGAAAAGACGAATCCGTTGAACTCGACGGTGGCACAGCCGGCCGCATCTGGTCCGAATCGATCATCGTCGACGGCGCCGAAGTCATCTCGCGTTTCACCACGGGGCCCGACGCCGGCGGGCCGGCGGTCACGCGGCACCGGCTCGGCAGCGGCGAGGCGTGGTACGTCGCGACCGCGCTCGACGTCGCAGGCCTGCGAGCGCTCATCGCCGGTGCGCTGCCGACGAGTGCGCTCTCGCCGGCGCCGACCGGCGCCACGACGGGGGCGGTCGCCGCGTCCGACGACCTCGAGGTCGTGCGCCGGGCCGGGGCCGATGCGTCATACCTGTTCCTGATCAACCACGGCAGCGAATCGGCGAGCGTCAACGCGTCCGGTATCGACCTGCTCACGGGCCGGGCGCACGACTCGAGCGTGCCCGTCGCTGCCGGAGATGTCGTCGTACTGCGCGAACGCAGCTGATCACCGTCCGTCCCAGCACGCCCCTTCCACTCACGGAGGAAACCATGGCAGGTAGCAGGACACCGCTCCTGAGGATGCTCGCAGCGGCAGTCGCGCTGAGTGTCAGCGCAACGATTCCGCTGCAGTCGGCCGCGTACGCTGACCACAAGAACGACGCGCTCAGCGTTCGCGGAGCCGACATCTCCTTCACCCAACTCGCCGAATCGCTCGGGCTGGAGTACCGCGACGCGAGCGGCCGCGTGCGCCCGATCGAGCGGATCCTCGCGCGCAATGGCGCGACCCACGTGCGGCTGCGGGTATGGACGAACCCCCCGGACGGCTACAGCGACTTGGCATCGGCGCTCGAGATGGCGCGGCGTGCGCGGAGCGCCGGTCTGAAGATTCTGCTCAACCTGCACTACGCCGACTTCTGGGCGCACCCTGGTCAGCAGCCGGCCCCGGCGGCATGGGCCGACCAGGACCTGGCAACGCTGGCCAGCACGGTGCACGACTACACCCGGGACACCGTCGCGGCATTCGCCAAGCAGGGGACACCGGTCGACATGGTGCAGATCGGCAACGAGGTGACCTCGGGAATGCTGTTTCCGCTCGGTCAGCTCTATCCGTCGACCGGGCCACAGGGCTGGCCAGGATTCACCACGCTGCTCAAGGCCGGTATCGCCGGCGCGCACGCCGGAGCACCGCAGAATCACGATCCCGAAATCATGATCCACATCGACCGCGGCGGCGACAATGGCGGCAGCCGATGGTTCTACGACCACATGGTCGAGTGGGGTGTCGCGTTCGACATCATCGGCCTGTCGTACTACCCGATCTGGCACGGCAGCCTCGCCGCCCTGCAGGACAACCTGAACGATCTCGCCGTCCGCTACGACAAGGACATCGTCGTCGTCGAGACGGCGTACCCGTTCACTGCGGCGGATGGCGACCTCGAGGACAACTTCTTCCCGTCAAGTGATCCGTCGAGCATGCCGGACCTCGCGACGTACCCGGCGACGCCGGCGGGCCAGGCCGCCTTCTTCGAGGCGCTGCGCGCGATTCTGCGGGCCGTCCCGAACGACCGCGGCCTCGGCTTCTTCCACTGGGAGCCGGGCCTGCTCCCCGGGATTCCCTGGGCGCCGGGCGAGGAAGGCACGCCGAACGACAACCTGTCGATGTGGGACTTCGAGGGCGACGCGCTGCCGTCACTGGAGGCGTTCAGAAGCCTAGAGCTGCACCACGGATAGATCCGAAGATCGTGGGGGCTGCGGCCGCAGACCCGCAGCGCCCACCAGCCCCGATACCCGGCTCGAGCCGGGTATCGGGGGCATTTCGGGGCTCGCTTGGCGGCACTACTTGATCGCAGCGCCGTCGGCCTTGCGGCCGGTGGCGCTGCTCTCGTCGGCGGCCGGACCAGAGCGCACCGCCGCGTCGCGGTAGGCGCCGATCGCCAGCGCCGCGAGCGGTCCGGCGACGAGCAGGGTGATGTTCATACCGCTCCCGAAGAGAAGTCCCGCGACGTCAGTTGCCAGCACCCGAGCAGCGTCACGCACGGCCAGCGCAAGCGGTATCGGGAACGTCCCCGGTTCTGGGGTGCCACACCGCGGAACTAGGTCAGGGTCAACCCTGACTCAGCCGGTGCTTGATGAGCCGGAAGTGGCCGACCTTCGGCGAGCTGACGAACTCGACCCGGTCGTAGCCGGCCGGTACGCCGGAGCGTTCGAACAGCCGCTCGCCTGCGCCGAGCAGGACCGGTACGACGGCGACGTGCATCTCGTCGATGAGGCCGGCACGCAGGTACTGCTGCACCGTCGATGCCCCGCCACCGAGCCGCACGTCGTTGCCGCCCGCCGCCTCGAACGCGCGCTCCAGCACGGCACCGATGCTGTCCTGCACGAAGTGGAACGTCGTCCCGCCGGTCATCTCGAGGGGCGCGCGGGGGTGCTGCGTCAGGACGAAAACCGGGTGGTGGTACGGCGGCTCGTCGCCCCACCAACCCTTCCACTCGTCGTTCGGCCATGGCCCGCGGACCGGCCCGAACATGTTGCGACCCATGATGGTGGCGCCGATGCCGACCTCCCCGGCCGCGAGGAAGTCGTCGTCCACGCCGGTCTCGCCGCCGTCGGAGCCCATCATCGCCTTGCCGGTGCGCGTCTCGAAGACCCAGGTGTGCAGCGCTTCGCCGCCGACGCCCAGGGGCGTGTCCAGCCCTTGGCCGGGCCCGGCGACGTACCCGTCGAGGGACATGGCCAGGTTATGCACGCGCAGCTTCGGCATCGATTTTTCTCCCTGGTCGGCAACCGCTGGCAAGGGCCAAGATAGGCGAATGACCGCTAAACCCGATGCCTACGTCGCCGCTCTCGACCGCGCCCGCGCGCACGCTGACGCGTGGCTGGCCTCCATGCCCGAACGGCGGATCCCGCCGACCGCCACCGCAGACGATCTCGCGAAGGGCTTCGGCGAGCTACTGCCCGATGGGCCGAGCGACGCCGCGGAGGTCATCGACGAACTCGCCGCCGCCGCTGAACCGGGACTGATGGCGATGCCGTCCGGCCGATTCTTCGGCTGGGTCATCGGCGGCGCGCTGCCCGCTGCACTCGCCGCAGACTGGATGGTCAGCGCCTGGGACCAGAACGCGGCGACTCGCTTCGCGACGCCGGCTGCGGTTGCGGCTGAGGACGCCGCGGCCACCTGGCTGCTCGATCTGCTCGGCCTGCCCGCCGGGTACGACCTCGGTTTCGTCACCGGCGGGACGATGGCCAACTTCACCGGGCTGCTCGCCGGCCGCCACCAGGTGCTCGCCGATGCCGGGTGGGACGTCGAGACGCTCGGCCTCTCCGGAGCCCCGCGCGTTCGGGTGTTCGCCGGAGCGGAGCGACACGACTCGGTCGACCTCGCACTGCGCTACCTCGGGCTCGGCGCACCAACAGCTGTGCCCGCCGACGAACAGGGGCGGATCCAGATCGACGCGCTGCGCGACGTTCTCGCCGCAGGCAGCGGACCAACCATCCTCTGCTTGCAGGCCGGCAACCTGCACTCCGGCGCGTTCGACGACATCGCGGCCGCGTCGGCGATCGCGCACGAGTACGGCGCGTGGGTGCACGTCGACGGCGCGTTCGGTCTGTGGGCCGCCGTATCGCCGGACCTGCGGCATCACCTCGCGGGCTACGAGGCGGCCGACTCGTGGGGCACCGACGCGCACAAGACACTGAACGTGCCCTACGACTGCGGTCTCGCGATCGTGAGTCGTCCCGCACCGCTGCGTGCGGCCGCCGGGATCCGGGCCAGCTACCTCGTGCACTCCGAGAGCGGCGACCCGATGGACAAGGTGCCCGAACTCTCGCGGCGGGCGCGCGGCGTACCGGTGTGGGCGGCACTGCGGTCGCTCGGCCGCTCCGGCGTCATCGACCTCGTCGACGGCCTGGCACGGAACGCCCGCGCATTGGCTGACGGAATCGCCGAGATCGACGGCGCGCAGATCCTCAACGATGTCGTCTTCACGCAATTCTCCGTGTCCTTCGGCACGGACGAACGCACGCGCGAGGTAACCGCGCGGCTGCTGGAGGACGGCGTCACCTGGATGTCGGGATCTCGCTGGCATGGCCGAGACGTGCTGCGCATCTCGGTGAGCAACTGGTCGACCGACGCCGAGGACGTGGAGCGATCGATCGACGCGGTACGCCGAGCTGCCGCCGGCTGAGCGACACGCGGGACCGCGGGCCGATGGCCTTGAACGCCTAGCGACCTGACGGGATGGCGTACACGACCGACCCCACGTGCAGTGGTGGCCACTGGGCGCCCGCGATGCGGTCTGCGGCACTCCGGACCATCCGCCGGACGGCAACGGGAGGGCGCACGGGCAGCTCGATCGTCAGGTCGAGTATGCGATCTCGAACGACCACCTCGACCTGCACGACGACGCCGTACAGTTCGGTGGCGGTGAGGACCCGCCCGACCTCGTCGGCGGTGAGCCGGGCTACTCGGTTGGTCGGGGCGGTGGTGAGGGCGTGCGTGACGGCGATCACCGCGTCCGCGACTGGGACGGTCGTCGTACTCTCCGCGATTGGGTTGTCCCAACCGGTGTCGGTCGCGACGACCACCGGGATCCCCGCCCGCAGCGCGCAGACTGCGCCTTGTTCGCGGGGCGCGAGCTCGCCGGGGACAGCGCCCCGCACGTCCAGCGCCACGTCGACCTGGTCGTCGTCTACCGGGCAGTGTCCCGTCGCGACGTACGAGCAGCGCTGCCCGCCGTCGGCCAACGGAAAGCAGCGGACAAAGTTGTGCCCCGCCGCCACCAGCGCTCTGAGCGTGGAAGCTGAGTCGGCAGTGGTGGCTTCGGTAACGAGAACGGTGCCCATGCGTCGAGGTTATGGCCGCGCGGACGCCCGCACCCGTGTCGAAAGTCCCTATTTCGAACGCCAAAGGCCACAACCACCCCCAGCCTGAGGATTAAGTCCGACGCGCCTCGGGAAATTGTGTTCGGATGCGCGCGCGGTGGGGCACAGTCGCGCTATGGCGCCCGTCGAACCACCGCTGCTCAGCACGGAAATGCTCGATCGACTGGGTGACGCGGTCACGATGGTCGATCGCGACTGGACCTACACCTACGTCTCGCCCGGCGCGGCGACCATCATCGGCAAGCCCGCGGACGAGGTAGTCGGCCGCCGGGCGTGGGACGTCTTTCCCGAAGCGGTAGGCACACCGCAGCACGACACGTTGATTCGGGCGATGACACAGCGCACAACTGAACGCGTCGTGTGGTACTTCGACACGGTCAATCGCTGGCACGAGGGGCAGGCGTTCCCGGCTGGCGACGGGCTGATGATCGTCGTCAACGATGTGACTCACCGCGAAACCGTCGTCCGCCGTTCGCGTCAGCTGCTGGACATCGGCGAGTCACTCGCCGCCTGCCTCACCGTCGAGGACGTCAAGCGCATGGTCGCCCATCACGCCAGGGTGCTCGTCGACGCGACCGCCGGGGCGATCATGCTGATGGACGACGACCGGGACCAGGCGGCCGGGATGTGGTGGGGCTCGCAGATCGCGCAGGAGCGGTGGCGCGATTTCCCCCTCGACCCGGCGACGCCGTCGGTTGACGCGTATCGCAGCGGTGAGCCGGTGACCGTATCGGGTCTCGCCGCTATCGGGAGTCGCTACCCCCACCTGCTCGAGACCGTGCAGCGCATGGAGCAACAGTCGATCAGCGCGTTTCCGCTGAGTGTCGGGTCGGTTCGGCTGGGCGCGCTGGTGCTGATGTTCGAGAGCGAGCCCGCGTTCGAAGTCCTCGACACCGAGCTCATCGCGACGATCGCCGCCATGACGGCGCAGGCGATCGCGCGCGCTCAGCTGTACGAGAGTGCGCAGGCCAACGTGGGCGCATTGCAGCGCAGCTTGTTGCCGCCGAAGCTGCCGCTCATCGAAGGACTTGACCTCGCGGCGCGCTACGCCGCGTGTGAAGCGACGTTGGACATCGGCGGCGACTGGTTCGACGTGATCCAGTTGCGCGCCGGTGCCGTCGGCATCGTCATGGGTGATGTGGAAGGACACGACCTTGCGGCGGCCGCGCTGATGGGACTGGTACGCAGCGCCGTACGCGCGTATGCGATTGAGGAGCATCCACCGGCCGTCATCATGCAGCGCGCCAATGAGTTCCTGGCCTCGCTTGCGCGTGACCGCCTCGTCACCGTCTCCTACTCGCAGGTGCATCCGCAGGAAGGACTGATCACCACGGTCAGCGCCGGCCATCTCCCGTCGATGATCACGTCCGATGACGAGGAAGTGCGCGACGTACCAACGGAGATCGGCCCGCCGCTCGGCGTCACGTCCGGCGGCATGCTGTGGCCGGAGTCGACGAGCACGATGCGACCGCGGTCGGTCATCGCGCTGTTCACGGACGGGCTCGTAGAGACGAGGACCGACGACATCTCCATCGGCATAGATCGGGTCCGCGCCGCGCTCGCGGCACTCAAGTCACTCTCCGTCGAAGACGTCGCTGACGGCGTACTCGCAACGCGGCTACCGGCTGTCGACGACGTCGCACTCATCATCGGCAAGGTGACCGCGACGGTCGACGCCAATCGCGTCATCACTCGCCGGCTCCCGCCGACGCCGGCCTCCGTCTCGCTGGCGCGCCGCTTCGTCCGTCAGCTGCTCGCGGAATGGCACGTGGCTGACGGCACAGCGGCGGATGTCGAACTCGCCCTCAGCGAGATCGTCACCAATGCGGCGCGGCACAGCGAGGACACTCTCGATCTGCGCCTCAGCTGCACGCCGGAGGTCGTGCGTTTCTCGGTCAGCGATTCGAGCCATCGGATGCCCGGAGTCATCGAGACGGCGGACAACGACTCGACGGCAGGCCGGGGCTTGCACCTGGTCGACGCCGTGGCGACGCGCTGGGGCATCGAGTCCGATGGTCTCGGCAAGACCGTCTGGTGCGAGTTCGCGCGTTGAGGGGGCGGTTCAGCCGCCGACGCTGGCGTAGTTGCGCAGGCTCCTTTTCCACACTCGGCGCGCGCCTATGAACAGCGCGACACCAATGAGTGGTGACAGGTGCGCGAGGCCCGACATGAACCAGTTGTCGGGAGCCAAGTCGAGTACGACGGCGACCGGGAAGTACGCGACGAACGCCAACGGGACAACGAACGTGAACACCCCCTGCAGTACGCCGGGGAGGATCGTCAGCGGGTAGTTACCGAAGGTGCCGAACATCTCGTCGATGAAGCCAGGAATGGCGCGGGTGCCGGGGGAACGCAGCAGCAGGCACGCCGCCACCATCTGGATTGCCGCTTCGATCAGCGTGCCGCCGATGACTCCGGCGACCAGGAACAGTGCCTTTCCGAGGGTCCAGTCGATGGCGATCTGCGGCAGCGCTATCGCGCACAACGTGAACGCGACCATCAGGTCACCGATGGCGTTCGCGTTGAAGCTGCTCAGCAGCAGCTGCGTGAAGATCGGCACCGGCCGCAGGAAGTAGCCATCGAAGCGGCCTTCATCGATGAGCTGCGGAACGGTGCCGAAATTGTAGAAGACCAGCACGTAGAAGCCGTGGCTCAACAGTCGCATGCCGGCGATGAGTACGACGCCGATGCTCGGCCACCCGCCGATCCCGGCGAACCTCGTGATGAGCACGGTGGCGAAGATGAGCGTCGACGTCTGCCAGATGATGCCGAACAGAATCATCATGATGGCGTCGCCGCGGTACTCGAGGGTGGCTCGCATATTGACTGCGGTTACCGCGCGCACGACCCGCCAGGTGTGCCGGGCGCGGGCGAGGCGAGCTGCCACGACGCCGGGCGGCGTGTCGATCTGCGCTGTTGCGGTCATCCGCCCTGCACCTGCACCCTGCGGGATGCGCGTCGCCACACGTACGCATTGAGCACCCAGAGGGCAGCGACCCAGCCGAGCTGAAGCAGCAGTTCGCGAGGCGCGTCGCGCAGCGGGATGCGTTCGATGTAGAGCGAGAGCGGAACGTTGATGGCGCTACCGAACGGCGAGTACCTGGCCGCGGTGAACAGCCAATCAGGCAGGAACCACAGCGGCACGAACACACCGGCGAGCAGGTCCTGGGCAAAGTAGTAGAGCCGCTCGGTATACGCATTCTTGCCGAACCAGAACACGCTCAGCTCCACGCACTGGCTGAGCAGGAACAAGATGGTCTGGCCGAGAAGCACGCTGACCAGGAAGACCGCCCCTGCGCCTGGCGAGCCGGGCGGGTCGATCGCGCCCGTGCCGACCATGACGGCGAAACCGCCGAGCGCCCACATCCCGCCGTAGCCCATTTCGCCGAGGGCACGGATGCCGGTGTAACGGCGGGCACTCACCGGCCGCAGGAAGAGATAGATGATCGTGCCTTCGCGGACCCGGCTGGCTATGGAGTCGCGCGACCACCCCCGGGCGCTCCATCGAATGCGCGCAACCAGCAGGGCAATGGTCGAGTAGGTCAGCACCTGCCGGACGTTGAGTCCAGCCACGGTCGAGGTATTGGCGTACACCGCAAGCCAGAGCCGGTAGTAGAGGAAAATCTGAATGGCGAGCATGAGCGGCGCCAGCACCAGTCGCGCGCGGTACGCCGACTCGATCATCGGCACGATGCGTACCGCGCGCCAGGACCGGTGAAGGCCGGGTGCAGCAGCAGCGATGTCGACAGTCGTCATGCGGGTTGTTCGTCTGCACTGTCGGCGCTCTCGTCGTCCGACTCGTCCTCCAGCTGTGCCTGGAAGACATCACGCATCAGATCCTCGAGGCTGATCTGCTCGACCGAGATGTTGACGACCGGCAGCCGTCCGATGACGGCGCGGACGACGTCCTCCGGAGTCGAATCTCCTTTAGGCGCAAGGGTTGCCTGGATACCGTCGTGCGTGAGCACATCGGCGCCCGGAACCTCGAATGCCGCAATCGGCTCCTCGAAGGTGATGTTGATCAGCCGCTTGTTGCCGTGCTCTCTGCGACGCAGATCGTCGAGCGTGCCGTCGAACATCAACCGGCCGTGGTTGATCAGCAGCACGCGCTCGCACAGCCGCGCGACTTCGGTCATGTCGTGCGTCGTCAAGATGATCGTCCGGCCGCGCTCGGACACCTGGCGGCGAAGGAATTCGCGTGTCTGCTCCTTGACGACCACGTCCATGCCGATCGTCGGTTCGTCGAGGAAGACGATGCGCGGGTCGTGCAGCATGGCTGCGGCCATCTCGGCGCGGACCCGCTGGCCGAGCGAGAGGTTGCGGACCGGGGTGTTCCAGAACTCCGACAGCTCGAGGATCTCGTCGAACTCCGCGAGTTGACGGTCGAACGCCGCCGGCTGGACGTCGAAGATGTCGCGCAGAAGCAGTAGCGACTGCCGAGCCGGCAGGTCCCACCACAACTGCGTCTTCTGACCGAAGATCGCCCCGATCGCCTTGGCATTGGCAACCCGGTCGTTGTGCGGAACCCGGCCGTCGACGTACACCTCGCCGGATGTCGGTGTGACGATGCCGGTCAGCATCTTGATCGTCGTCGACTTGCCGGCGCCGTTCGGGCCGAGGAGGGCGACGATTTCGCCGCGGGCGACCGAGAAGGTGAGGTCGTCGACGACCGTGCGCGCGTCGCGCATCGGGGTCAGGAACGTGCGGACTGCGGCGAACCGGCCCTCCTTGCGCCGCGGCACGAGGAACGTTTTCGTCAGTCCTCGCACGACGATCGCAGCATCCGCCGGCGGCACGGCGTACCTCCGATGAAGTAGGGGGAGTGGGCCAACGTATCGGCTCGCGCAGGGTGCGCTCGATCGGGTTATCGGCAGGAGTGCGCCCTGCAGCAGGGGCTCCGCGCATGCGCAGAAACGCACTACTGGACAAGTCGTGACAGATGCGCCTAGGGTTTGCCGTGGTTGTTAGTTGCAGTTCTCGTCCGTTTTCGAACGCCCGCGAAGTGTGACAGCGGGCGTTCTTCTCGTTTCCGGGCTTAGGTCAAGGATTCCGGGGCGACCACCGCACACAGCCCGAGGTCAGCACAGTGCCGACCTCGAACAGTTCTCTCAAGGAGACAGCAACATGGCACAAGGCACAGTGAAGTGGTTCAACGCGGAAAAGGGCTTCGGCTTCATCGCACAGGATGGTGGCGGCGCGGACGTGTTCGTCCACTACTCCTCGATCGCGGCTGAGGGTTACCGCTCGCTCGAAGAGAACCAGCGCGTTGAGTTCGAGATCACGCAGGGCCAGAAGGGCCCGCAGGCGGACCAGG
>JBDSAK010000082.1:0-3531 GCA_039922195.1 Mycobacteriales bacterium | reverse complement strand
TCAAGGCCGCGAACGCGACGTTCTTCTCGGAGCGGAATCCGCCGGAGGCGCACTTCGTCGCCGACAGTGACGGCGAGATTCTTGGGTACGTCCGGCTGAAGCCGCCGCTCGACGGCGTACCGGAATGCGACCACGTCATGGCGATCCACGGCCTCGATGTTTCACCCCACGCCCGCCGTCGCGGCGTGGCCACCGCACTGATGCGAGCGGCGGAGCAGGCGGCTCGCTCCCGCCGCGCCCGCAAGCTGTCCTTGCGCATGCTCGCGACCAACACCGAAGCGCGACCGCTCTACGAGAGCCTTGGCTATCGGGTCGAGGGCGTGCTCGCGGAGGAGTTCTTGATCGACGGTGAGTACGTCGACGACGTGCTCATGTCGCTGCGCCTCACCTAGCGGTCACGACCGGGCACGTTCCCTGGCGTGATCTGTGGTGCCGTCGGAGGCTAAGTACGCTCCGCTCAAGATCGACTTCACCACAGATCGTCGTGGCCAACCCAAGCGGCCGCCCGGCCGCGTGAATTCGTCCGTTCCTTGCACCGGCGCCCCTTCCGCCGCGTTTTCGCGGGCATCGGCCCGACGCCCGATGAATCGGCGGACGTCATCGTCGTGCGGCGTGTCGTGGACTTCGTGACGAGATCGATCAGCTGAGCTAGGCGTTAGCTGCTTCGCGCTCGCGCTCACGGGGCGCTACGGCTGCCGGCCGATCGCGGCGCTCGTACCACATCAGACCGAGCAGGTGCAGCGCGAACAGGATGAACGTCAGCGGCAGCGCGATGTACGTCGGCCAGGCGAGGTCGCCCTTGTCCAAGCTCAAGGTGAACGACGCCGGCTTGATCTTCGCGATGTTGGCGCGTTCCTCGTCGGTGGCGGTCGAGCCCGCGGTCGCCGGCTTGGTCGTGAACTTCACGTACTTGATCGGACTGGCGCCGCCGCCGGTACGGATGATCTCCGTCGCCTGCGTGTCGATGAGCACCGTCCCGGGGACCGTGATCGTCTCTTTCGCGACGCCGAGTTCGTCCGCGTAGTGCTTGCTGATCTCGCTGACAGCGGCGGTCTCCGCAGCCTTGACGTGGTCGATGTCCTGATCGCGCTGCGTGCCGGCGACGCGGAGGAACTTCGACTCGTCGATCGCAATTCCGGTCGCCGATATCCAATGCTCAGCGGTCCCTTGCGGGCCGTTGAACCGTGGCGTGGACAGGGGAATGGGCTTGTCGATGCCGGGCAGCTTGTCGATCGGCACACCGGGTACGCCGGCGAACCAGATGAGCGCGAGCACCAGCCAGCTGGCCCAGAACGCCGTGCCCGAGATCAGGTAGCCCTGCAGCACGCCGAAGTTGCTCTGCAGCAGCATGAACACGCCGCCGCACAGGACGAGGAACATGAGCGCGACTGCGAAGTAGCCCATGAACCCGCACGACTTACCGTGACACTTCTGCGCGAAGAACCCGCCTTCTGTGGCGGCCAGGGTGATGGGTGCGGCCAACGAGATCACTGGAGCGGCCCTTCGTTGTTCTCGGTCTCCGCCGCGAACGCGAGCAGGCGCGAGAATCCGCCCTCGTGCGCGCCGCTTGCCACGTGCAGGCCCTTGATCGTGTCCGGCTGGATGGAGATCAGGAAGTTGATGACGTCCTCGATCTGCTGGTCGTTCATCGGGCCGCCGTAGCCCAGGCCCCACGCGGGCATCGGTTGACCCGCGCGGCCGCGCGCGATGGTCTCGTAGATGAGGTTGTAGGCGTTGGGTGCGCTCAGCGGCGTCTTCGACTTGACCATGTACCGGTCGAACACGTCGCGCAGTGACGGCGCCTGGTAGGGCACCGGCTTCGAGGTGCCCGGCGGGATCCAGGTCCGGCCCTTGACGCCGCCCTGGGCGTTGTTCCCGTGGCATTGCGCGCAGTTGGCCTGGAACGCGCCGTGCGGCGAGTCCTCAGTCGTGGGCCCGAAGATGTTCCGGCCGCGTTCGATCGACTCGGCCCGCTGCTCGACTGCGGCGTGCGAGCCTCGCTGCTGCTCGAAGAACAACCAGTAACCCGGCAGGAAAAGCGCCAGGAAGATCGTGAGTACGACGCCAAGGCCCTGCCAGCGCTCGAGGATGTTGGTCTCGAGCTCGTCGTCCGACGGTGCCGGACGCAGGCCAATGGGCACCTGCGGCGCGTGTTGCCGCCGGCGCGAGATGGCGCCGGGAGATTCGCTGGGTACGTCCGATCGCTCGGTCATCAGCAGTGCGGTCCTTCTGCCTCTTGTTTGATGGTGTCGATGCCGCGGGGCGGAGCAGCACCGGGCGCGGCGGTGTTGACTTTGACCGTGCCACTGCTGGAGACCGTGATGGGAAAGTGCGAGAGCCCGAAGGGCGCAGGGCCGAACTTGTATTCGCCGGCCTTGTTGTAGCGTGACCCGTGGCAGGGGCACTCGAGCCACTTGCTGGACTCGCAGAACGGCACCCGGCAGCCGAGGTGTGCACACTTCTGGTAGGTCGCCAGGAAGCCGCCCTCGGAGAACCCCTTGTAGGTCTTGTCCGCGCCGTTGCCGTCGTAGAGCAGGATGTATGAGCGTGCTTCGGCGAAATACTTCATCTTGCCGGGCAGCGCTTCGAGTTCGCGCTTGAGGTCGTCCTGGTTGCCCAGCTCGATCTCCGACCCGAAGCCACCACGGACCGACGGCCAGAGGAAGCCAAGACTGGCTGCGGCGAAGCCGCCGAGGCCAAGGCCCATGCCGGCCAGCCATGTGGTGCGGAAGAAGTCCCGGCGGGACATCCCCCTCTTCTTCGCCATGGTCTCTGTAGCCCCTACCTAGAAGGAACGTGCTGACCGAGAAACAGTGTCGCGACTCAAGTCTAGAACTCGAAGAACAGTCCGCCCGTCCACGGCCAGACCCAGTTGTAGCCGGGGCCGCGGAAGAGCGAGCCGATCGTCGAGAGGATCGCGGCAAACATCATGAAGACCGTGAACAGCATGATCGAGAACTTGCGGTTTTGCGGGCGCACCGACGGGTTCTTGTCGAGGTAGGGCCACGCGCCCAGCAGCGTGAGACCGATCCCCGGCAGCAGTACGCCGGCGATCATCGGGTGGAAGTAGCGCAGCAACTCCTGCAGGCCGAGGAAGTACCACGGAGCCTTCGACGGGTTGGGCGTGATGTTGTTGTTGGCCAGGCTCAGCAACGGCGCGTCGACGAATGTGGAGAAGATCACGAAAAACGCCGTTGCCGCGAGGACGGCGACGAGTTCTTCGATCAACAGGTGCGGCCAGACATTGACCTTGTCGTCCTGCGTGCGCTCGACCCGCTGAATGCCCTCGGGCGGCACCATGGCGAGCAGGCGGTGCGTCATGCCATCGGACAGGCCGCGTCCACCGCCGCCGGCAGCCGGCTTGCCCGCCATTGCGGCGGCAACGCGCGCCTGGCGCTCCGCCGGGGAAAGCGCCGTGGTCCGGGTCAGCGTTCCGACGCCGCCACCAGCGGCGGCAGCAGGTGCAGCAGCAGCGACGGCAGGAGCGGCAGCCGGAGCAGCGGCAGCGGCAGCGGCGGGAGCAGCAGCGGC
>JBDSAK010000081.1:0-3865 GCA_039922195.1 Mycobacteriales bacterium | reverse complement strand
GGGACTCCGGGCGCGACGGGCGCGACGGGCGCGACGGGCGCCACTGGCCCGACAGGGACCACCGGTGCGCCTGGCCTGAGCGGATACGAGCGCGTCGAGGGGGCCGTCGTGTTCACGTCTCCCGCCGCGTCCACCACCGCGACGGCGACGTGTCCCGCCGGCAAGGTCGTTCTCGGCGGCGGCGTCACGATGGGCGCCAACGACGCATTCGTGACCGAGAGCTATCCCTCCAGCACGACCGTCTGGACGGTGAGGGTATTCACCAGTAGCGCCTTCTCGGCGTACCGACTCACCGCCTATGCGCTGTGCGCGAGCGTCGCCGCCTGACGGGCGGCGAACGGGTTCGTTGGGCGATCGGCTCGGACTCGCACCCGATGAGATGGCGGGCGGGCACCTCATGGGCCTGAGCCGTGCGCGGGAAGTCGCCGACCCTCTGGTGGGGTACACCTCCGGCAAGGTTCCGCGTGCCGGCAAGAATGCGCCCGGTTACGATTTCGGTGCTAGAGCCGGCCGCCCAGACCCGCGAGGGAGGTGTTTCCCGGAGTGACGGCAGTGCAGGACGAGGACGAGGCCCTCCGGATGGACGCCGTGCGGCGATACGCCATCCTCGATACACCGCCGGACGGGGCGTTCGACCGGATCGCCGCGACCGCGGCGCGCCTGTTCGACGTCCCGATCGCGATCGTCAGCATCGTCGATACGGACCGGATCTGGTTCAAGTCGCACCACGGCATCGACCTCAGCGAGACCGGGCGCGACCCGGGCCTGTGCGCCTCGGCGATCATGAACTACGCGCCGTGGATCGTGAACGACGCCAGGTACGACGAACGGACGCTCGCCAATCCACTGGTCGCCGGGGAGAGCGGGCTGCGCTTCTACGCCGGTGCGCCGCTGACAACCCACGACGGCTACAACCTCGGGACGCTCTGCGTCATCGACGCCGCGCCGCGATCGGTCACCGAGGCGGAGGCGCAGACGTTGACCGACCTCGCCTCCCTCGTGGTGGACGAGCTGGAGCTGCGGCTCGCCGCCCGCCGGGCACTTGCCGAATCCGCCAGCAGGCTGCGCGACGTCGAACAGCTCGCCGAGGCCCTGCAGACGAGCCTGCTGCCGCCGGCGCTGCCGAAGATGGCCGGCATCCAGATTGCCGCGAAGTACCACCCCGCCAACCGGTTCGAGGTCGGCGGCGACTTCTACGACGTCTTCCCTGTCGACGAGGAGTGGGGCCTGGTCATCGGCGACGTGTGCGGCAAAGGGCCGCGTGCCGCCGGGCAGGCGAGCGCGACCCGTTACAGCGTCCGGACCGCGGCGCTGGAGGAGTCGTCGCCGGCCGCGGTCCTGCGCACCGTCAACCAGGCGCTGCTCGCGCTGGCCGAGGGCGAGGAGGATGCGCGGTTCGTGACGGCGGCCTACGCGCGGGTCTGCGCCGAGGGTGACGGCGTCATGGTCCGCTTCGCCGTCGGCGGGCATCCGCTGCCGACTGTGCTGCGGGCGAACGGCGCGGTGGAGGCGCTGGGTACGCCGGGCAGCTTGCTCGGCGTCGTACCGGAAGTGGACGTCACGGACACCTCCGTGGAGTTGCGGCGCGGCGACACCCTGGTCCTGGTCACCGACGGCGTCTACGACTCCGGCTATCCGCAGCGGCTGGGCCTCGAAGGCTTCGAGACTCTGCTGGCGCGATGCGCTGGCCTGTCGCCGGCGGACATCGTGGAGCGCGTGCACGACGCCGTCGACAAGGCACAGCGCGACGACATCGCGATCCTGGCGATTTCCCCGCAGCGGTAGACGAGGTGAGATCACTGTCGCGGCCCATGGCCGTGATCGCGAGTACGCGGGTGTTCGCGGTCGGTAGCCGCCGAAGCTGCGAGCGAGTTCGGCCGGATCGACCTGACGTTGGAGGAGGCAGGAGTCACAAACCCGACTGAAGCCGGGGCGGGTTGTGAGCGGTCTAGTACATCGTCCTGCCGCGCAAACGTCTCCGGGAGCGTGATGCGTGAGCACCAGCCATCCGAGGCCGCACCGGTCGGCGTTCTACCTCGACGCGGACACCGAGCGCCGCGCGTCCTTTGTGCGGGATCGACGCGACCGTCTCGAGCGAGTCACGCGGCGTACCGCAGCCGTCTTGGGCGCGGCCGGGCAACAGCAACTTCACGTGCGCATACGGGTTGTCGACCCACGGGCAGAGCGGCAGTCCCTGCACGTGGTCCCCTTGCACATGCGTCAGCACCACCGACCCGCGAAAGGCATCCCGCCAAATGGCGAAGGCGATGACCGCAGGCCGATACCAGCGTCGAGAACAAGCGAGGGCGCGGAGGCGCCGTCAGCGATGACCGCCACGCAGCTGGTGTGTCCGCCGGGCCCGCACGAAGTCAGTGCCGGGGGCCGGCGTGGAGCCACGTACGCCCCGGAACGCGAGTCTCATCGCGGCGTCTCGGCCGCCGAGTGGTCCTCGCGGCGGTGCCCATCGGCCAACTGCTGCAGGGCATTGAGGTCGATCGCGTCGGCTGAAGCCTCCGCAATCCGCGCAGGAGTCACAGCAGTCAACGACGCGGTACGTCGCCCGCCCTCTAGCACCGCATGCTCGCCAAGAATCGCGCCGGGGCCGACTTCGCCCAAAGAGGACGCGTCTACCGAAACGTCGATGACGCCGTCGAGCACGAGATAGAGGCTCGATGCCTCGTCGCCCTGCCGGGTCAAAACGTCACCAGCCGCCAGCGTGCGAATCAAGGGCCGGACGCCGCCGCGCATGATCACGGTTGACAGCTCGCGTTCGAGCTCGGTCTCAGCGGCAGTGACCAGAGCCGGCGAGTCGACCTCACCCCACGGTGTCGTGCGCCATGACGGTTGCCCGAGCCACGTCTCCCAGTCCGCGACGCCTGCCTTCAGCTCCAAGGTGCCAGAAGGCCCGTAGACCCAGTGCCGTGGAAACGGGCTGGCTCCGGGCATCGCGAATTCGGCGCGGCCGTCCGCATGCAGCGTGAGGGTCAGCGTCGTCCACACGAACGGCGCGTGCATGCGGAAGAACGGCGGTCGCGACGTCGCCCACGGCAACGGCAGTGCGGTGCGGCCGCCGACCGTCTGCGTGAACCGGATCCAGCCATTGCCGAGTTCGGGGTCGGGCCGCAATACCGGCAGCGAGACGCCGGCGAAAGTGGCTCCGAGCCGGCCTAGCCTGACGGTGGTTGCGCCCATCACCCCGCCGCCGGTGTGCGCCCACTCGACGGCCTGACCGGCGTCGAAGACCGCGCCGGCCGCGATGCGATTGGCGAAGCGAAAGCGGTCGGCTGCGCGCAGTTCCTCCAGGTCGTCGATCGTGCTCGGTGGCGGGTCGTCGTAGTGCGAGACGCCGGTCGAGAACGTCGACTGCATCACGCCGGTCACCGCCTCGGACGGAATCCACGAGATCGACGTCGCTGACGACTCCACTCGCATGTGCCGGCTCCTCTGCCTATGGGGATCGCCAACCAAACGGCGCAGTGGTCACGCTAACCGCGCGTTGCCGTCAACCGCGCGGGGGGCAACCAGCCGATCGGTGGGTGCCACCACCACCTGTGTTGTCGTCCTGCCAACCCTTGCCGGTAAGCAGAGAATGCGAGGGAATCGGTAAGTGGAAGCAATCACCGTCGTGCTCGCCGACGACAACCTCATCGTCAGGGAAGGCGTCCGTTCGATGCTCGCCCGCGACGCGACGATCGAGATCGTGGGCGTGGCAGGCGACTACGATGAGCTGGTTGCCGCGGCGATGGAGCACCACCCCCAGGTAGTGGTCACCGACATCAGGATGCCGCCCACCTTCCGCGACGAGGGGATAGAAGCGGCCAAGGAGGTGCGCAAGCGCCTGCCCGGCACCGGCGTTGTAATCCTC
>JBDSAK010000080.1:0-6550 GCA_039922195.1 Mycobacteriales bacterium | reverse complement strand
TCACGGATTGGGCCATTCCTCTCGACCTTGATGGACGGCGGCCGGCTCTCGTCGGTGACCCACTCCCGCGCGACTGCACCGACAACGATGAGAAGCAGCCCCAAGGCGATCGCGAAGGTGATCCATTCCGCGGCGGTCCGAGACGGCCGTGCCACGGGTTTCGCGGCCGACTTGGTCGCGCTCACACCGCCAACCTTCCGGCAGCGCCGCCGATGGCGCCCGGCAGGCCGAGCAGCACCACCTGCGGCAACCACACCGACATGGGATCGGATGGATCGACGCGCTGGAAGATGATGAGGCCGGCGGCGCACACTCCCAGCGCGACGACGTACGCGGCGACCGTCTCCGTGACCGGATGCTGCAATACCCCGGGCTGCAGGCGACGCTTTCGTTCATTCGCGAAGCCACTCACGAAGACGATCGCGTACGACGCAAGAAGCGACGTCGCCATGACGACCAGCAGCCAGCCAGGCGAGCTCGCCCCCGCAAGCAGGGGCACTTCATCCGTGGGTGCGATCGCCGACACGACGAAGACCGCGCCGATGGCGCTCGCGCCGAGGTCGATGATCGTCCCGAGCAGGTCGCTCTGGCCACCGGACTCCTCACCTCCCGCGCCGTCGGCAGATCCTTGGAAGAACTGCGACGCGAGAGCCACCCCTATCGAGGCGGTGACGCCGTGGTAGATCACCTTGCCCAGGACTTCGCGTCGGGTCGTCTGCGGCCCGATCTCCCGGACGACTACGAGAATCAGCAGACTTGCGAGCATGCCGATGGCGACGGCCTCGACCGCGTCCATCAGCGTGCTGCGCAGGCTCACGTCCCGTGCGTCGCGGAAGCCGGCGAGATGAATGAGCAGCGCGGCGACGACGAAGGTGAACGCCAGCACCGCAGCCATCTGCTGCGGGCTGGTGTGTGAGGCGATCCACCAGACTTCCAGGGTGTAGAGCAACGGGATGCCGAACAACAGGGCCCCGGAGAAGGCCCGCACCTGATCGCGCAGCTCGTCACGCCAGCCCCACGCGCCGGCAGCAACTGCTGTCATCTAGAGCCAGCCGTTGTGCTTGAACGCGCGATAGAGAAACAGGCACGCGCCGCCCATGATCAGCAGCGCCATGCCGTAGCCGTACCGCCATTCGAGCTCGGGCATGTGCCGGAAGTTCATGCCGTAGATGCCGGCAATCATGGTGGGTACCGCAGCGATGGCGACCCAGGACGAGATCTTGCGCATGTCCTCGTTCTGCCGGATGCCCACTTCTGCGAGGTTGGCACTCAGGACACCGTTGAGCAGCGCATCCATGGCCGTCAGGTGGTCGACGGCTCGGGCGAGGTGGTCCTGCACGTCGCGCACGTACTCACGGGCGCTGTCGTGGATCGTCGGCCGCGGACCGGACAGCAGCGCAGCGACGGCGTCCTGGAGCGGGACAGCCGCCCGCTGGAACTGCACGACTTCGCGCTTGAGCCGGTAGATGCTCTGCGCCTGGCTCTCGCGCGCACCGGAGAACACCGAACGCTCGAGCACGTCGATGAGGTCATCCATGCGCTGCAGTACACCCGCGTAGTCGTCGACGATCTGGTCGAGGACGGCATAGACGACGGCACTGGGCCCGCAGCGAAGCAGCTCCTGCTGCTTCTCGAAGCGCAGTCGCACGTTGTGCAAGGCGCCTTTCTCCCCCTGGCGCACCGACACCACGAAGTTGCGGCCGATGAACAGAACCACCTGGCCGAACTCGACGATGTCCGCGTCCGTGTAGACGGCCGGCTTGACGACGAGGAAGGCGACCTCGTCGTACAACTCGAACTTCGGCCTCTGCTGCGGGTGCACGGCGTCCTCCGCCGCAAGAGCCGGCAGCCGGAACTCTTCGACGACAGAGGCCAACTCGAGTGGATCCGGGTCGAACAGCCCGATCCACACGAACGAGTCGTCGGTTTTGGTCGCTGCTTCGAAGGCCTGTTCGAGGTCGAGGTCGCCATCGACCCGGGCACCGTCGCGGTAGACCGCGCAGTCCACGATCATGGCTACATCCCGTCCAGCGGTGCATCTGCGGCGACCCGGCCCACGTCGGCGCCGAGCCCCTGCAGCTGCTCGATGAACCCGGCGTAGCCGCGGTCGATGTGCCACGCCTCGTAGACGTCGGTGACCCCGTCTGCGACCAGGGCTGCCATCACAAGCCCAGCTCCCGCCCGGATGTCCGTCGCGCGGACGGGAGCGGCGGAGAGTCGTTCCTTGCCACGCACCACCGCATGATGTCCGTCCGCCCGGACATCGGCGCCGAGGCGAATCAGTTCGTCGATGAACATGAAGCGACCCTCGAAGATGTTTTCGGTGATGAACGACGCGCCGTCGCTCACCGACGCGAGCGCGATCGCCAGCGGCTGCAGGTCAGTCGGGAAACCGGGATACGGAAGCGTCACCACGTCGACCGCCTTGGGGCGGCGATCCATCCGCACCCGGAAGCCGTCCGCCAGCGCGTCGACGGTAGCGCCGGTCTGGGTGAGCTTGTCGAGCGCGATCTCGAGGTGCCCGAGCCGGGCGCCCCGCACCGTCACATCGCCCTGGGTGATGACCGCGCCGATGGCAAAGGTGCCCGCGACGATGCGGTCGGGGACGGTGCGATGCGTTGTCGGGCGCAACGAGTCGACCCCGTCGATGGTGAGCGTCGACGTACCGCTACCGCCGATCTGGGCGCCCATCTGCGTCAGCATGTCGCAGAGATCGACGATCTCGGGCTCGCGCGCGGCGTTGTCGATGACCGACGTCCCGTGGGCGAGCACCGCCGCCATCAGGATGTTCTCGGTGGCCCCAACACTCGGGAAATCGAGCCAGATGGACGCGCCCGAGAGCTTGCTCGCGGACGCGACCAGGTAACCGTGCTCGTTGCTGAACGTCGCGCCGAGCCGCTGCAGACCGTTGATGTGCAGGTCGAGCTGGCGGCTCCCGATGGCGTCGCCGCCGGGAACTGCCACGCGGGCGCGACCGCAGCGGGCGATGAGCGGGCCGAGCACGCAGATCGACCCGCGGATCCGGCGGACATGCTCGTACGACGCCTCGTGCCGAAGTTCGGCGGGGACCGTGATCCGGATACTGGGAGCGTGGCCGGTCACCTCGGCTCCTAGGTCCTTGAGGATGTCGGCCATGATCGGCACGTCGAGGATGTCGGGTACGTCGGTGAGCGTCGTCGTGCCCTCGGCGAGGAGCGTCGCGGCCATGACCTTGAGCACCGAGTTCTTGGCGCCCGTGACCGTGACCTCACCGACGAGCGGCGTACCGCCGGTGACACGAAATCGCTCCATAAGCGGGCATCGTAGCCAGGATCCGGGCTCGGCAACCCACCACCGGCCGGAAGTGTCGAGGCATGCAACCTTTGCTCTGCGGCTAGCGTCTGCGTCTGTACCTGGGAAATCGGTGCGACGAGCGGAGGTGGGTGTGGACGCCAGCCAGCGCGACGCGTTTCGCGATTACGTCGCAGCACGGTCGGCCGCGCTGCTGCGGACGGCGTACCTCATCACTGGCAACCGCGCCGACGCCGAGGACCTGCTCCAGACCGCGCTCGCCAAGACGTATCTCGCCTGGCCCCGCATCCGCGAGCGCGACAACATCGACGCCTATGTACGCCGCGTGCTCGTCAACACCCACACCAGCATCTGGCGCCGGCACAAGCACCTCACGGTGACGCCCGTCGAGCACCTGCCTGAGCACCCGGGGCGCGACGCCACCGCCGATAGCGACGTCCACGACGCCTTGTGGGCGGCCCTGGCGGCCTTGCCCACCAAGATGCGCGCCGCTGTCGTGCTGCGCTACTACGAGGACCTGCCCGAGGCCGAGGTCGCCGACGTACTCGGCGTCTCCGTCGGCACCGTCAAGAGCCAGACCTCACGAGCGCTCGTCAAGCTGCGAGACAACGCCGGACTGCGTGACGACCCGCGCGGCGCACTGCCGGCGTCCCTGACGAACGGAGCACGCGCGTGAGCCCCATCGATGACGAACTGCGCCGGACCCTGGGGGGTCGCGCGGCGGAGGTGGCACCCATGCCGGACCCGATCGCGGGGATCGAAGCGCGCGCCCATCGGATGCACCGGCAGCGCCAGGCCCTCGGTGCCGCGTGCGGTGTCGTGCTTGTCGGCAGTGCTGCCGTCATTTTGCCGCTGCTGTCGCAGGACCGGCCGCCGACGCCGATTCCGCCAAGCACCGCGAGTCCGAGTCCGGCCACGACAGCGCCCGCGCCGAGCGGTGCTGCTGTGACGCAGACCAGCGCTGCGCCGACCGATCTGCCCGCGGCGTCCGCAACACCTGCAACGAGCGCGTCATCGGGGTCCGAGGCGGCCGCGCCGTCCGACCCGCCCGCATCCGGCGCTGCGGCGACTGCTGCTCCGCCCGAGGCCGGGACCGCCAAGGCCATCTACTACCTGGGCGACACCGGCACGCGGATCGCGCTGTATCGCGAGTGGCGGAAGAGCTCGGCGACCGATGCCGTGCGCGGGGCGATCGAGCTCATGCTCGCCCCGCCGCGAGACCCCGACTACCAGACCCTCTGGCCGGTCGGCACGAAGCTGCAAGACGTCATGGTGGACGGGGACGTCGCGACCGTCGACCTGTTGGCAGAGGCACTAGGGGGTTCCGGCGGGTCGGCTGCGGCCTGCACGTCGCTGCAGCAGCTCGTGTGGACCGTGACCGCTGCCAACCCCGCGATCAAGCGGGTGGCGTTGTCCGTCGACGGCCGGACGCAGGGCGTTGTCTCCCAGTGGTGGGGCACCGGCTGCGGGCCGGATGCACCGATGGCGAGGCACACGCCGGCCATCGAGGTGCAAGCCCTGGTGCAGATCTCAAAATTCCAGGAAGGCGACACGGTGCAGAGCCGGTTCACCTTCGGCGGGGAAGCCACCGTCTTCGAGGCGGTCGTGTCCTGGTCGGTGGTCGACGCTGCTGGGAAGGAACTCCAGTCCGGAACCACCCTGGCAACGGGCGGCGCGCCGGCCCGCGGCGAGTGGCAGGCGATCGTCGTACTCGACGGCGTGCAGCGGGGCGATGTGGTCGAGCTGCGCGCCTGGGAGGCCTCCGCCGAGGACGGCCGGGTCACCAATCTCGACACCAAGAAGGTCACGATCGGCTGATCTGCGTCATACGCTCGCCGTATGGCGGTGCATCTGACACGGATCTACACGCGGACCGGCGACGACGGGACGTCCGGTCTCGGTGACTTCAGCCGGGTGCCGAAGACGGACGTGCGGCTGGCGGCGTACGCCGACGTCGAGGAGACCAACGCCTCGCTCGGCGCGGTGCTTGCGCTGTCACCGGTCGACGAGGGCCTCGCTGCCGAGCTGCTGCGGATCCAGAACGAGCTGTTCGATGTCGGCGCGGATTTGTGCGTCCCCATCTCGCCGGAGACCGCTGACCGGCTGCGCATCACGCAGGTGTACGTCGACCGCCTCGAGGGTGCGTGCGATCGCTACAACGACCAGCTCGAGCCACTGACCAGTTTCATCCTCCCGGGCGGTACGCCGGCGGCCGCGCTCCTGCACGTCGCCCGCACCGTTTCCCGCCGGGCCGAGCGCTCGATCTGGGCGCTGCTCGACGCGGCGCCGGACACGACCAACGTGCTCACCGCGAAATACGTGAATCGACTGTCGGACTTGCTGTTCATCCTCTGCCGCGTCGCCAACGACAACGGCAAGGCCGACGTTCTGTGGAAGCCCGGCGGCTGACCGCCAACACGGCGCTTTGTCAAAAGGCGAGCTGCCCATCGCGCTCACGAACCAGCTCGGACATTGTCAAAATGATCGACTAGGCCGAGGCGGTGTTAGTGGCGGGCGCCGGCTCCGGCTAGCTCGGCGGCGCGCAGGCGGGCCATGGCCCGGGCGAGAGCGGCCCGGGCGCCCTCCTCCGCGTCGTCGTCCGCGCGCTGCGCCTCGGCGGCAGCGCGGTCGGCCGCGGCCTGGGCGCGGGCGACGTCGATGTCGGACGCGAGTTCGGCGATGTCGGCCAGGATCGAGACGCCGTCACCGGTCACCGACAGGAAGCCGCCGTGAATCGCCGCGACGACTTCGCTGCCGGAGGGTTCGATGATGCGCACCGGGCCGGAGCCGAGCTCCCCGAGCATCGGCGCGTGCCCGGGCAGAATGCCGATCTCGCCTTCGGTCGTCCGGGCGACGACCATCTCCGCCTCGCCCGACCAGAGCCTCCGCTCGGCCGAGACCAGCTCGACCTGCATGACAGCCACTAGCGCTTGTTCTCCAGTTCCTTGGCCTTGGCGACGGCTTCTTCGATGCCGCCGACCATGTAGAACGCCTGCTCCGGCAGGTGGTCGTACTCGCCGTTGGCCACCGCCTTGAACGAGCTGATGGTCTCCTCGAGCGGCACGTACTTTCCGGGGATGCCGGTGAACTGCTCGGCGACGAAGAACGGCTGCGAGAGGAAGCGCTGGATCTTGCGCGCCCGCTGCACGATGACCTTGTCCTCTTCGGGCAGCTCGTCCATGCCGAGGATGGCGATGATGTCCTGCAGGTCGTTGTAGCGCTGCAGGATGCCCTGCACCTGCCGGGCGGTGTCGTAGTG
>JBDSAK010000079.1:0-4115 GCA_039922195.1 Mycobacteriales bacterium | reverse complement strand
CATCGACTTCATGCGGCTCTCCTACGCCTCGACGCCGCTCGACGACCTGTTCGCGGAGCGCGGGATCGAACGCAGCGACGTGGCGGTCCCAGGCTTTGAGGGAACTCCGCTCATGGTCTCGGTCCTGCGCCGCGCGGGCGACGACGCCGATCGTCCCGGCGTCCTCTACGCCCACTCCGGCGGGCTGATGTTCGGCGACCGGTTCAGTGGCATCGACCTGGTCCTCGATTGGGTGGACCAGCTGGGCGTCGTGATGGTGACCGTCGACTACCGCTTGGCCCCCGAGTTCCCCGACCCCTACCCGCGCGAGGACATGTATGCCGCGCTCGAGTGGACGGCCGCCCACTGCGACGAGCTCGGGATCCGCCTCGACCGGCTGATGGTTGCCGGGGCCAGCGCCGGCGGCGGGCTGGCAGCCGGGCTCGCCCTTGCCTCCCGCGACCGCGGGGGGCCGCACCTGTGCGGTCAGGTGCTCGACTACCCGATGCTCGACGACCGCGGTGCGACCCTCTCGACGACACAGTTCGACGGCATCGGCGTGTGGGACCGCGTGAGCAACGAGACCGGCTGGGACGCCCTGCTCGGTGCGTCGCGTGGCGCCGAGGCGGTGTCGTCGTACGCCGCTCCGTCGCGCGCCACGGACCTGACCGGGTTGCCGCCCGCCTTCATCGACGTCGGTGCGGCCGAGATCTTCCGGGACGAGGCGATCGCCTACGCCGACGCGATCTGGCGCGCCGGCGGCGATGCCGAGCTGCACGTGTGGTCGGGCGCCTTCCACGCCTGCGACATCTTCGCCCCCCACACCGCTGTCGGACGCTCGATGATCAGAGCCCGCGACACCTGGGTGGAGAAGATCCTTGGCGACTGAACGAGAGACCTGCTGAGATGCAGGAGCTGCTGGGCCGCATCGCCCGCCTCGACCCGAGCGCCAGCCTCGGGCTGCGCGTCATCGCCTGCTTCGACGAGCTCGTCGTGGGCAACGTCAACACCCGCGGCCTGCTCGCGGCCGCCGCGTCGCTGGCCGGCTGCCCCGCCGGCTTCCGGCAGGACAGTCCGCCCCGGATGCTGCGGATCGACCCGCGCGGCGCCATCGTCGACGGCGAACCGCCCGAGCTGTCCACCGCGTCCGTCGCACACGCCTCTGACGGGCTGGTGGTGTGGCTCGAGCGGGAGGGCGACGCGCTGGCCAACGACGCCATCACCCTCGAACGGCTCGCCCTGGCGATCCGGATCCGGCACGGTCGCGCCCGCCACGAGCACGACAATCGGCGCCACCTGGGACTGCTCACCGACCTCGACGTCGCAGCTGACGACCGCATCGCCGCAGCGGTCGCGCTCGGTCTCTCTCCGACCGGGCATTACCGGGTCGCCGCCGCTCCCCTCTTCGCGGTCTGGCTGCGACACCCCGACAGCCCCGAGGACGTGATTCCCACCCGGCACGGCCCGATCCACGCCATCGTTCTGCCCGAGGCCTTCGACGCCTTCGACGCCACCCCGTGCGGTGTCGGCGTCGTGTCCACCGTCGACGACCTCCACCACTCCTTCCGCACCGCCATGGTGGCGCTGCGGCTGTGCACGCCGACGGACGAACGACTCGTCTGCGCGGACACCTACGGCGGGCTGATCGACCTCCTCGCCGACACCCCCGAGGACGGACACCAACCCGATGTCGTACGGATGGACGCGATCGCAGCGCACCCGTGGGGCCTGCCGACCGTGGGTGCCATCGTCGCCACCCAATCCGTACGCGAGGCCGCGCGCAAAGCGGGGGTCCACCACAGCACCATGAGCACCCGCGTCGACGTCATCTCCACCACCCTGGGCTTCGACCCGCTCGACGGGTTTGGCCGAGCCCGGCTCGGCATGGCCTACCTCGGCCACCGCCTTCGTCGCTCCAAGGTCCTTGACCTCCCCGCTCCTGGGACGCCCGGGTGACGCGTGTACCGCACTGCGACCATCGCTCGGGTCCCGCCGGCAGTTGCCATCCGCGTCAACGCCGACGTGGCCGATCCGAGTGACCACCTGGCCCTGGTTGGCCGCCCCGTTGACGGCGCTAAGGCGCAGCGGGCAGTTTCTTGATCACATTGATGACCTTCCTCCTTTGGGCTTGGCCCGCCATTGCACAGGTGGTGCGGAACCCGTCCGACACGTCCACCGACCGATAATCGTCCAGCACGTCTTGTAAAACGAGGTCGGGCTACGGCTACACCTCGATCTGCAAACGGTGTATGTCGAAATGGGGTGAGGACGGGCGGAGGGTCTGCGACACCTACGAGATGCGTGGAGACTCGCGGCGGGAATCGACGAACATGACGGCGGATGGAGTGCTTCGGTGCGAGCGTGCATGCGGACGTCGGCGTTCACGAAGAGACGGGTGATCCGACTTCTTCAGCGCGATCTCACCTCGCGGAGACGAGCTTTTGGACCGCCGAGCGTCAGGTTCCGGGCGCTGACAACCGGCGAAACCTACGCCGAAGGAGCTCCGCTCTCCCCGCAACCGCTCGTCGGCCTTTGGATTTGTCAGCTGGCCTCTGCGGCTGCGAAGTCGATGTGGCTTGGTGATTCGTCGGGCAGCGCAGCGGCCGTGCCACGACCACGTCCTTAAGGACGTTCACCACTACCGCACGAGTCAGGGGAAGGCCACTGTCGAGCACGCGATCTCGTTACCCGACCATCGCAAGCTAGACCCAAGCGCGGACCACTGACCTGACGCATGGCCACGGTGTTCGAGTCGGCCTGAACAGAGGAAGTTGCCCTCGCTTGGTACGGGCCGCCCGCGGACCCACGCGAATGACGGCAGGTGCCCGCCGCCCGTCCGGGGACGGGCGAACAGGACGGGCGATCAGGACGGGCGAGAAATGGTGCTCTCGTCGTGCACACTGGCTACAGGAACGATGCCTCGATGGGAACGCGCGCTTTGAGCGGGATGAGTCCGAGCGTTTGGCAGCAGGTCAAATTGATCAAAACCGCAGGTCGCGCCGGTCATGCTGAATGAGCAGGACCGTGAGATGCAATGGCAGGTCGGGACCCCCCGATGCGAGTCAGCGCTCGCCATCCGACCATTGCGGTGCGAGCGCCTCCAGTATCTCGGCAGTCACGGGGTTCACGGCCTCGGCCGGCTCGATGTAGTGCTCCTTGGTGATCTTGGACGAGGTGTGGCCCAGCATCTCGGCGGCCAGGTCCGCACCTACCGCCCGATCCAGGACGGTCGCGACGGTGCGCCGGAAGGAGTGGGGCGTCACTCCCTCAATCCCGGCTTCCTCGAGCACCGCGCGGAGCCGGCGGCGGATGTTGTTCGTCGTCAGCGGCGTGCCGTTGCGGCTGAAGAAGATCAGGTGATCGGGCGCTCCTGAGGCGATGTTGACCAACCGATTGCGGAGCACCTCAGCGGTGAAGGATGGCACGGACACAGTCCTGGTCGACCCCATCGTCTTCGGGTGCGGCTGTCGATGTGTCGGCTCGCCTGCCGGCGACACGATCGTCCCGCATAGGCGGACCGTGGCAGGAGACCTTGTGACGTCCACGTCGCACTTGCGGATAACGAGCACCTCGCCGATCCGTGCCGAGGTGCCGAGCATGACCTCGATGATTTGCTCCAGCTGTCCGTCCGGGGGCGGGCCGGGCACGCCGGACCCGCGGCGCCAACCGCGTACGGCTCGACGGATCTCGTCGACCTGCTGCGTGGTGAGTGACAAGGCCGGGGCGGGCGGCTTGCGGAGTCGTGCTGTGTCGCGGACCGGGTTCTCGCGCATCGCGTCATAGCGCACGGCGAGCCCGAAGGCGAGGCTCAGCACCGTGCGGGCCTGCTTGGCCATGCTGTAGCTCTTCGTCTTGGCGAGCGTCTTGATGAATTGATCGACCTTGCGGACGCTGATCTCACGCAGTGCATAGTGCTTGAAGGCCGGCAGGACGAGCTGGCGCATGTTGCGTTCGTAGAGGGCTCGGGTGCTGGGTGCGAGCGCGTCCTCGAGGTCGGTGAGCCACACGTCGACGAGGTGGCGGAACGAGCTGGCGGACGTGAGCTCGCCCTGACCGACGGTCTGCTCGGTTCGCTCAGCGAGCATCTCCTTGAGCTTGCGCTCGGCGGCCTTCGGGGTGTCCGCCGTGGCTTGGAC
>JBDSAK010000078.1:0-4179 GCA_039922195.1 Mycobacteriales bacterium | reverse complement strand
GTGCGCCAGGCTGGTCGTGGTGTCCGTCTCGCAACCGTCGGCGACGGAGCCGTTGCAGTTGCCGAACCCGGCGTTGCACGACGAGATGCTGCAGGTGGAGCCGCTGCAGCTCGGCGTCCCGTTGGGCGCGCTGCAGGGGACGCCGCACCCGCCGCAGTGCGACAGGCTGGTGGTGGTGTTCGTCTCGCAGCCGTCGGCGTCGGAGCCGTTGCAGTTGCCGGCGCCGGGGTTGCACGTCGTCACCTTGCACGTGCCGGTCGTACACGACGTGGTCGCGGCCGCCGGGAGGGTGCAGCCCACGCCGCACGCGCCGCAGTCGGTATGGTACGCCGCTCCGCACGTCGCGAGCGCAGGTGTCGCCGCGACCGCGCGTTCGATGCGCTCGACGCGGTCGACGTGGCCGACGGCGTACTGCGGAAGGGCGCCGCCCCAGCGAGTGACCTTGGACAGCACGGGAGCCGTCGCGAACCCCGCGATGGCGCGCAGGTCTTGGTGCACCGCCGCGACGAGGTCCTCGTCGTCTCGCTGCAGGTCCGCGCTCTCCCCCGCGCGGCCGACCGAACACCGGACGATCTCGAGGTCTCCGGCCAGGTGCGGCCACTTCAGCGATGTCCACGTGCCGGCTTTGATGACGCGCCGTTCGCTCGCGGCGACGAGGAAGCCGCTTCCTTGTCGGGGCGGCACAGACCCGCGCGCGTAGGCGAGCGTCACGATCCCCACGCTCGCATAGTCGATGGCCGCGAGATCGGCCGCGACCACTGGTACGACGTCCGCCAGCAGTCTCGATGCGGGCAAGGCCGGCAGTGCGATGACGACCGCATCGGCGTCGAGCTCCCCGCTGGTGGCGCTCACCCCGGCGCGGTCACCCAGTCGCAGTCGCCAGCCACCCGCACTGCGGGCGAGACCGGTGGCGCTGGTAGCCAGACGCAGGTCGACCCCCCCGGCGATCAATGCCGTGACGAGTGCATCGACAAGTACCGAGGTGCCGCCGGCGAATGAGTGGAACACCGGCCCTGACTGCTTCGGCGCCCGCCGCGCGCGCAGTCCGCGCCACAGACTGCGCGACGTGTGCGCCGCCGCAGCGGTCGCCGGCGACGTGGCATCGAGGCTGAGCTCATCGGCATGCCCGGCGTACACTCCGCCGAGCAAGGGGTCGACCAGGCGGTCGCGCACCTGCGAGCCGAAACGTCGCGCCACCAGAACGCCAACCGCCATGTCGCCGTCGACCGGTCGCCCGGGAAGCAACGGCTCGGCCGCTGCGCGCAGCATCCCGATCGGGCTCAGCAACCGCGATTTGGCCAGCGGCCACAGGTCCATCGGCACGCCAAGTGCCGTCCCGCCGGGCAACGGACGGAGTGCACCGGCGGCGTACACGAAGGCGCTCGACGTACTCGGGCTGATCAGCCGATCGGAGAGGCCGAGCTGCCGCGCCATTCGCACACCTGCGGGGACCCGGGCCAGGAAGGCATCGGCGCCCGTATCAACTGGCAGCCCGGCGAACTCCTCGGTGCGCAGCTTCCCGCCCGCGCGGGCACTGGCCTCGACGACGGTGATGCGCGTGCCTGCAGGCGCAGTGCGCAGTAGCGAGTACGCCGCGCTGAGGCCGCTGATGCCGCCGCCGAGGACGACGACGTGCCGCTGATGCATGTCCACGAATCGAGATCATCCCGTGTCGCTGCCGCGACCTGCGACTCGCGGGGAACCGACATCATCGGCAGCGCGTCAGAACAACACCTGACTCACCGAGGGGGAACCCCATGCGCACCAACCGGCTCGCCGCCATCGCGGCCGCGTCACTCGTCGTCGTACTGGCAGGGTGCAGTGCGGATGACATGAAGAGCAGCGACAAGGCGGCGCCCGCTGCGTCGGTGTCCGTCGCCGCCGCCGCCGGGTCGAGTGCCGAGCTTCTCGATACGAACGGCGATGCCGGCAACGTGCAGGCGGGACCCGATGCAGCAGGCAAACCGGCCCCTCCCGGCAGCACAACCATTCCTGGCAGCACAACCATTATCCGCGGCCGCGTCGGGGCGCCCAGCGGTGACATCATCAAGATCGCCTCACTGATGGTCGAGACCGACAACCTTGGCAAGGCGCGCGACGATGCCGAGGCGCGCGCCGAGGCGCACGCCGCCGAGATCACGTCCGAGAAGCGATCAGGGGTCGGCGAGAAGGCGTCGGCGACCCTCGTCTTCCGGGTGCCGCCGGGAAACTTCGACGGCTTCGTCACCGCGCTCGGTCAACTCGGAACCGTCGTCAACACCGAAACCAACTCCGAGGACGTCACGGGTCAGGTCGCGGATATCGAGGGCCGGATCCGCGCGTCGAAGGATGCCGCGCAGAAGATCCGCGAACTGATTCAGAAGGCCGACACGATCGCCGACCTGGTCACCCTCGAGCGCGAGTACGCCGCCCGCGACGCCGAGATCCAGTCGATGACGAGTCAACTCGCGTCGTTGAAGGACCGCGCGGGTCGATCGACGGTAACCCTCAGCCTGGGTCCGATCACCGAGCGGTCGAAGGCCGTGGTCGCGCCTCAGCCGGAGAAGGAGGAAACCGGATTCATCGGCGGGCTCAAGGCCGGCTGGGATGCTTTCACCTCCACGCTGGTCGTCGGCGCGACCGCGTTCGGCGCGCTCCTGCCGTTCCTTGTACTGGCAGGAGTCCTCTACCTCGTGTGGTGGTCGGTTCGCCGCCGCCGGCCGGCCCTCGGAGTCGCGGCCGTCCAGCCGGCAGACACTGACCCACTCCCGACCCCGGCGACGTAGCGTCTCCGGCGCCCCGGTTCGGCGCGTTGATCAACATGTCAAGCGGGGGCCGCCAACTACGCGGTCGCACGTTGATCAACTTCGGCACGTTGATCCAGTTCGGCGCGTTGATCAACGTGTCGAAGCGGGGGCCGCCAACTACGCGGTCGCACGTTGATCAACTTCGACACGTTGATCAACCCAGTGCCGGCTGTATCAGGCGTTGAGCGTCGCGGCCTCTCGGCGTACGACGTCCGCGAGGCCCGCGAAGACCTGCTCGTCGTCGTTGATCGACGCCGTCCGCGTGAACGGCAGGCCGAGCTCGTTCGCGAGTGAGCTCGCCTCGATGTCGAGGTCGTAGAGCACCTCGAGATGGTCGGCGGTGAAGCCGCACGCGCAGACCACGAGTCCCGCGGAGCCCGCCGCCGCCCGACCACGGATCACCTCGAGAATGTCCGGGCCGAGCCAGGGTTCGGGCGTCCGGCCGGCGCTCTGCCAGCCGGTCGACCAGCGCTCGATCGAGCGCCGAGTCGCGACGGTCTCCGCCGTCTCGCGAACCTGTGCGGGATACGGATCTCCGCTCTCAGTGATGCGCTGCGGCAGCGAATGAGCGGTGAACACCACCTCGGCGCCCGCGGGCAGCCGCGCCAACCCTGCCTGCACCTCTCGGTCGAGAAACGACAGATAGGCCGGCATCAGGTGCCACGAGTCCACGGCGGACGCAGGCAGGCCGTGCTCGGTGGCCGCGGCCTGCAGTCGGGCGGCGTACTGGCCGACACTGAACGCCGAATAGTGCGGCGCGAGCACGATGCCGACGATGCTGCTCGCACCCGCTGCCACGAGTTCGGTGACACCGTCCTCGATGAACGGCGTGGCGTGCTTCTGCCCTAGCGCGACAGCGAAGTCGGGGCCGAGCGCGGTCGCCAGCCGGTCGCACTGACGACGAGTGATTTCGAGCAGCGGCGAGATGCCGCCGATGGCGTCGTACCGCCGCTGCAGGTCGGCGAGCTGCTCGGGCGTCGGCGGCCGGCCGCGCCGGATGTGCGTGTAGTACGACTCGACGTCATCGGGCGACGCGGGCGTGCCATAGGCCATGACGAGTACGCCGACGGTCAACGCGCCGTCTTCTCGTGCACCAGCTCGACGACGCGCTTGAGCATGTCCGGGTCGGTCTCCGGCATCACGCCGTGGCCGAGGTTGAAGATGTGGCCAGGCAGGTCGTGAGCACTCTCGAGGATCATGCCTACCCGCTCGTCGACAACAGCCGGTGGGGCGAACAGAATTACCGGATCAAGGTTGCCCTGTAAAGGTTTTCCCGGCACGCGGCGCGCGGCTTCGTCGAGCGAGACGCGCCAATCGACACCGACCACATCGGCGCCTACCTCCGACATCAGCGGCAGCAGCTCGCCGGTACCGACGCCGAAGTGGATGCGTG
>JBDSAK010000077.1:0-4413 GCA_039922195.1 Mycobacteriales bacterium | reverse complement strand
GTGACCTCGGACGGTCTCAAGCCGGTCAACGCGTCGCAATCGTCCTCTCGGGCGCCTGCTCGTGGCTGCCTACGTCTATGAGCCCACCTTCCGGTGACGGTTCGCAGACGCGGAGTCGGTGTTCGTGACTGCCGTCTGGTCGAGGTGTCTGCAGGGGAGAGCGGCCATGGAGAGTCGTTGCCGATTGACGTGGGCGTCGATCAAGTAGGCACCGGTCCAGGTGCCTAGCCTTCGGGGTGCCAGACCCAAGACAGAGTCGCCGAGACGGATGCGGCAAACTCCCGCGTGCCGTCGAAACGTGCGGTGGCGCGTACTTCCTGTCCCGGCGCAAAGGCCTCGAGCAGTTCGTAGTCGAACGTCGAGGCCGGGCCGAGAGTGAGCTCCTCCCACAACGACGGCTGTCCCGGCCGCTGGATGTGCAGCAGGATGCGCTGCGCTCCAACGTCCGGGCTGACATGTCCGACCAGGTGCAGCCGCTCCGGCATCAAGCCGCCGAGCAGGGTGGTCGTGGTGCGCCGGCGCGGCTTGACGACGTACTTGACCGCGCCCCAACGCTGCTCGGAGTGGTCATCGACCCGCCAGGTCTCGAGAAGGAACGAGACGTCCTTGCCGCAACGCGCATCGAGCAAGGCCTCGTCGAGGTCGACGCGGACGCGAAAGAGCCCGCGCGAACGCGGCGCGATGCGCAGCCGCGCCGGCGTCACGGTGAGGCGCGCACCGGCACCGAGGCCACGCGGAACGAGCCGGACCTCTTCCATGTACGAGCCGCCGTTGTTGACCTGGTAGATGAGCTCGACCGGGTCGGGCGGACTGTCCGCCGCCGCGGTGTAGATGTCGACGTTCTGTTGCGCCCAGTTGTTCTGCTCGTTGGTGTCGTCGGATGCCAGTGCATTGCCTTGGTCGTCGCGCGGCACGTCGCGGTCGCCGATCTGCGCAAAGAAGCAGACGTGCGCCTCGAGATCGCTCGACACCGGCCAGTCGAAGTCGACCAACGCCGTACTGTCGCCACCATCGAGTGTGTCGACCACTTCGGAGCCGATCACGGAATCGTCCCAGTCGCCGCCGCCTCCGGGGCGGCGCAGCACGAGTTGAACCTGCACGTTCAGCGCCTGTGCGTCGCCAAAGTTCCATACCCGGACCGCCACCTTGTAGGGCAGCGGATCTTCGTTCGCCGTGGGCACGCGAAACGTTTCGTTGCTCTCGGTGTCCTGATCTTCCGGGAACGTGTAGCTGCCGTCCGTCGCGATCTCCTCCGGCTTGAGGATCGCGATGTCAGGGCTGCGCCAGGCCGGCGTGCTGTCGACGAACCCGACGTCGATCGCCGGCCCACGTGACCAGCGCACGGCGATGCGGGCCACGTCGACATCGGCGCTGCCGATCGACCCGGTAGCCCACTCGAGCACCTCGATGCTCAGGCCGACCTCGGCGAAGACCTGCTCGCTGGCGAAGTCGAACGACGTCGGCGCACCCGGTTCGTTGCGCAGGTCCGACGACAGCAGATGGACCTTGCGGCGGTAGCGTTCGAGCACGCCCGCGGTCGTGCCGGCGCCTTCGACCTCGGTCTCCGCATAGCGAGTGTCGTCTTCCGGATCGATCGCGTTGGTCACGAGCAGCCGCGGCGGCGTGATGCCAAGCGAGTAGCCGACCCCCGGGCCGCGCAGCTCGACGATGTCGAACTGGCGGCCGTCGCCCCCGAGCCGCAGGAAGACTGCTGCGACCACAGGCGTGCCGTCCAGCATTCCCGACAGCAGCGACTGCGCCAGGTCGGCGCGCGCCGCATCGTCGAGCAGCGGGTCCCAGTGCTCGAGCTGGACCAGAACGACTTCGCGGTCGATCATGTCGTTGCCGGCCGGGCGGTCGATCAGCAGGATGGCGTCGTCGGCGAGCCAGCCCTTGATGCGCTGGTTGTAGGCACAGAAGTGCGCGAACGAGCTCGAGTCGCCCATGATGCAGTGGCCGCCGATGTAGCCGACCAGCGAGCGATAGTCGCCGCCTTCGTAAAGATCGGGCAACGCCAGCAGCGAGTGACCGAGTTCGTGCGCCAGCGTCGCCGCGCTGGACGTCGAGCGGGTCGGCGCATCCGCGCTGTCGGGGGCCACGTGCATGACGATCGACGAGCGGTCGGCGCCGATCGGCAGCACCGGCTTGGCGCGCTCTTGCGCGCGTCGGTCTGCGTATTCGACCGAGCGGGCGGCGCCGCGCAGCTCGGCCACGTCGGGCTCGCTGGTGACGTTGCCCAGCGTCGGAAACGCGGGTGTGACGACGAAGGAATGGAACGGACCGTGGGTCCAGCCCAGGTCGCCTTGCGGCGACACGCCATTGAAGAAGAGGTTGAGCTCGTCGATAGCGCCCTCCTCATCGCCCCAGATCTCGATCGTCGCGTCGATGAGCGCGGTGTAGACGTCGGCGAAGAGCCCCAGGTCCTGGAACTTCGGCCCGCCGCCGCCGGAGAAGCTGGTGTCAGCGCCGACGTGGCTTTGTGGATCGTCCATGCCGATCGGCTCGAGCCCGCTTTGGCTTTCGAGCTCGATCGTGGCGCCGAAACCGCCGTGATGGGTCGACAGGTTGATGCGGACCGTCATCTCGGCGCCCTCGATCGTCGCCGAAGGAGTCCGCTCGACGAGATCGAAGTAGTTGTCGCGCAGGTCTCCCGCGAGCTCGGGGTGGCGGCCCACCCAGGCGTCGGCGATGTTGCGCGACAGGTAGGATTCCAGAGCCCCTTCGTCGCCCGGAATCGCGAAGGTTGCGGGGCGCGACCCTGAGCCCAGCTCGGACAGCAAGTCATCGAGATCGAAGGACGTCACCGCCGGCGCCGAACCGCCTCCGGCCGCGAACGACAGCGATACGTGCAGCATGCCGGCTTCGTCGCGGTCGTCGTGCCAGACCACCGACGGCCGCTCGAACAGCCCGCCGGCGCCCGGGGCGCTCGCGAGCATTTCCTCGATGACGTCGGCCAACGCCGCTTGTGCCGAGCCGTCGCTCAGCGAGCTTCGAACCAGGTCGACCGCGGTGCTGCCCGCGAGGGCGCCGGTGTCGACGCTGATCGAGAATGCGTTGCCGTTGCGATCGGTCCCGTCGATCGCGATGCTGCGCGATGGCGCCATCGCGGCACTGAACGACAGTGTCGGAAAGCCGTCGGGGATGCGCCTGCGGTAGTTCGCAGCGGTGAAGCGAATGTCGAACACCTCGGCGTCGTAGGTGCCCGCCGGTCCGGGGCTCGCGTTGACCTGCAGTGTCTCGTCACCCGAGAACGACAAGACGAGCCCGGCGCCGGGCAGGGCCACCCTGCCGCTGATGGCGCCCGGGTCCCACGCCGGACCCCAGTAGTCCTTCCAGGGCTTGGGCAGCATCAGCGGCGCCCCGGTGTACAGGGTCGGCGTGTCGGCACCGAACCAGGAGAACTGCAGCGCCAGCCCTTCGTTGTCCGGACCGTCGTGCGTCGTTTCTTCGTAGAAGCCGCGCACTCGTTCGAGGATGTCGGCGAACTGGTAGTACTGGCGGTAGTCGTCGGTGTTGCCGTTGAAGCCCTGTCCAGGCTCGAGCATCGGGATGATGAGCACGCTGCGCAGCCCCGTCTGCGGCCCCGAGCGGTCGAACTCGAGCACCGGCTGCTGGCCGTGATAGACGACGCTGCTGATGCCGAGCGCGATGTCAGGGCCTTGCTGCGGCAGCACCGGCGTCGGGTCGAGCAGCGTCAGCTCGCCGCTGTCGTCGAGAAGCAGGATTCGGTCGCTGTCGCGCGCCACCAGGGCCGTGATGCGGCCGCGCCCGGCATGGTGCTCGTACAGCCGGGACAGCGTGCGGGCCTGCAGGATCGCCACGTGGCGTCGGTCGCGCGCGGTGGCGACGACCGTATTGGGCGTTCGCGCGACGCTGGCCGCCGGCCAGTCGAGGCGCGCCGCGCACGGCGTGTCGCCGGGAATGCAGACGTTGGCATTGAAGGTGACGCCGTTCTCGACCCACGTCACAAGGCAGCCGTCGGGGTCGCCGTCGCTGCCCGGTATGCAGGGGTCGCCCGGGTCGCGCGGCGGGCACGGCCGCCGGCTCGAAGCGCCTGAGCGCCGGGTCTTGCGGCAGGGCGCAGCGCAACAGCCCGGCTCCTCCGGCTCGGGTCGAGGCTCGGGCTCGTGCGAGCCGTCGCCCGATGGCGGGCACGAAGTGCCGCCGCCGCCCGGCGGTCGGCAGCGTTCGAGGCGGCGCGACACATCGATCAAGCGCATGCGCCGGGCAGTCGGCTCGATGACAAGCAGCTCATCGCCCCGGCCGGCACGCAAGCGAACCCGCGCCGAGCCGATCGGCTCACGCCAGGCCACGGCGCCGTCCTTGCGGCGCAGCGCAAGCAGCTGGGGCGGGTCGAGATCGCCGGCAGGCACGGCGAGCACCACATGGTGTCGCGTCGCTGCGGCTGCGGAC
>JBDSAK010000076.1:0-5153 GCA_039922195.1 Mycobacteriales bacterium | reverse complement strand
ACGACAACTACCTCGTCCGCGAAGGCACAGCCGCGCTGCTCGCGGGTATTCCCGAGTTCGAGCTCGTCGCAACCGCGGCCAGCGAGTCGGAGCTGTTGGCTATCGTCGACGAGCACATCCCTGACGTGGTCGTCGCCGACATTCGGATGCCGCCGACATTTACGACCGAAGGGATCAAAGCGGCGCGGGTCATCCGTGAGCGGCACCCCCGCATCGGCGTACTGGTGCTGTCCAGCTATGCCGAGGAGGAGTACGCCCACGAATTGCTGTCGCAGGGTGCACGGGGGGTCGGCTATCTCCTGAAGGACCGCATCACCGAGATCGACACGCTCGCGCACGCGATGCGTGAGGTTGCCCGCGGTGGCTCGGTCCTGGATCCGAAGGTGGTCGAGGCAGTGGTCAGGCATCGCGAGCGCTCGGTGCACTCGCCGCTCGGCGAGCTCACGCCGCGGGAACGCGAGGTGCTCGACCAAGTGGCGCTGGGCAAGAACAACGCGGCCATCGGCCGTGACCTCTTCCTCTCGGACCGCGCGGTGGAAAAGCACATCAGCTCGATCTTCCAGAAGCTCGGTCTGGCCGATGAGCCGGACGCCAACCGGCGGGTCATGGCAGTTCTCACGCTGATCCGCAGCTGATCTAGGGGGTCAGTCCCTTTCGGGCTAGCATGAGCGCGCTAGTGCGACGGCAGGGCAGGAAGTCGGTGTGAATCCGGCGCGGTCCCGCCACTGTTACCGGGGAGCCGACCCCAGCGAAGGTCACGGCGGTGCGAGCCGCTGGAAGACCGGGTGAGGCGCCGATCCGGGAGCCAGGAGACTGCCGCCGTCGCCTCCTTCGCCAGCGGGGCGTGGACACCCCGAGGAAGGCCAGACGAGTGTCATCTATCCCGGACCTGCTCGTGCTTCGTTCCATGGGCGGCGTACGCGGCGCTGTGGCCTACCTGCCGGTCGGAATCGTCGGTGCTCTGGCGGCAGCGCTGGCCGGCGGTGTCGATGTTCGCGACGCCGTCGTGGCGGGGCTGCTGTGCGGCCTCATCGGGGCGGTCACCATCGCGCTGGTCACCCCGCACGACTGGTGGGCGCGGCTGTCGCTCCGCCCGCGTGCATTGTTCGTCATGCCCTGGGTCGCCGCCTACGCAGTCCTGGTCACCCGCCGCGATGGCGAACTGACGACCGGCTGGGCGTCGTTCGTGGGCTTCCTGGTCAATGGCGGACTGCTGTTGTGGTTTCTCGATGCACGCCAGGCAGACGAGGCCGACCAGTGACCCCCTACCCGTTCTCCGCCATCGTCGGACTCGACGACCTGCGCCTCGCGCTGCTGCTCAACGCCGTGTCACCGGCCATCGGCGGCGTGCTCGTGCGCGGCGAGAAGGGCACCGCGAAGTCGACCGTCGTGCGCGCGCTCGCGACCTTGCTGCCCGACGTGGACATCGTTGAGGGCTGCGTGTTTTCCTGCTCGCCTGCCGATCCCAACCCGAGCTGCCCGGCCGGACCGCACGCGGGTGACTCCGAGGCAACGACGCGGGGCGCGCGGCTCGTCGAGTTGCCGGTCGGCGCGAGCGAGGATCGCCTGGTCGGGTCGCTCGACCTCGAGCGGGCTCTCACCACTGGCATCACGGCCTTCGAGCCCGGGCTGCTCGCCGCGGCGCACCGCGGCGTTCTGTACGTCGACGAGGTCAACCTCCTGCACGACCACCTCGTCGACCTGCTGCTCGATGCTGCAGCACTCGGCACCAACTACGTCGAGCGCGAGGGCGTCTCGGTGCGCCACCCGTCGCGCTTCATCCTGGTGGGGACGATGAACCCCGAAGAAGGCGAGCTGCGACCGCAGCTGCACGACCGGTTCGGCCTGACGGTCGAGGTCGCCGGCACGCGCGATCCCGCAGAGCGAGCCGACGTCGTACGCCGGCGCCTGGCCTACGAGTCGGACCCCGACGCCTTTGCGAAGCAGTGGTACGACGACGATGTGGACCTGGCGCTGCGGATCCAGGCCGCGCAGCGGCTCCTCCCGGACGTCGAGCTCAGCGACGCGGCGCTGACGCAGGTCACTGCGGTCTGCGCGTCTTTCGAGGTCGACGGTTTGCGCGCGGACCTGGTCACCGCGAAGGCGGCGATGGCGCTCGCCGCGTGGGAGGGTCGCGCCGATGTGACGACCGACGACGTACGGCGCGCAGCTCTGCTCGCGCTGCCGCACCGCCGCCGCCGGCTGCCGTTCGAACAGCCGGGACTGGACACCGAGCAACTCGAGCAGGCGCTGCGCGACTCGGCACCGGGTGACCGCGACCCGGACGACGATCCCGATGGTGTGCCGCCGCCCAGCGGATCGCGGGCCGAGTCGGCGGACGGTGACTCGGGCGCCGCGCCGAGCGGCCAGACCCAGGACGCTGGCGACACTCAGACCGAGCGGCCTGCCGGCCAGCAGCCCGCCGAGCAGGGTGCGCCGGTCGGGGCGACGTTCCGGCCGCTGTTGCTCACCGCTGCCGGGACAGGCGCCGGTGCTTTCGGCAGGCGCAGCCCGGCGCGCAGTGACCACGGCCGGGTGACCGCCGCGCGTCGGCCCGAAGGCAAACTGACCAAGCTGCACGTCGCCGCGACCCTGCGTGCCGCTGCTCCGCATCAGCGGGCGCGCGGTCGCAAGGGCGCCGGACTCTGTTTGCTACCGGGGGATCTGCGCCAGTCAGTGCTCGAGGGACGCGAAGGAAATCTCGTGCTGTTCGTCGTCGATGCGAGCGGGTCGATGGCTGCCCGGCAGCGCATGACGGCCGTCAAGGGCGCCGTACTGAGCCTGCTCGTCGACGCGTATCAGCGCAGGGACAAGGTCGGGCTGATCACGTTCCGGGGGGAGGACGCGCACCTCGTGCTCCCGCCAACCTCCAGCGTCGACATTGCTGCTGGGCGACTCACCGAACTGCGGACCGGTGGGCGTACGCCGTTGGGCGCGGGTCTCCTGCGAGCGGCCGAAGTGTTGCGGGTCGAACGCATTCGCGATGCGAAGCGCCGTCCACTGCTCGTCGTGGTGACGGATGGCCGCGCGACGAGTGGGGGAGCGCAGCCAGTTGAAGCGGCGCGCCAGGCTGCGGCGTACGTCGGGGGTCTCGGCATTGCCTCCGTCGTCGTCGACGCGGAAGAAGGCATGATCCGCCTCGGCCTGGCCGCCGACATTGCGCAGCACATGGGCGCGCTCGCGTTGACCCTTGACGAACTGGACGCCGGATCGGTCAGTGGCGTGGTGCGCGCGCTGACGGCACGGCGGGTGGCCTGATGCCGCAGGGCAAGCCGGACAGCGTCCCCGACGACGGACTCACGACGAAGGGCCGGCGGGTGAAGCCGCGACTCATCGTGCACACCGGCGTCGGAAAGGGTAAGTCGACCGCGGCCTTCGGGCTGATGCTGCGCGGCTGGGCGCAGGACTGGCCGGTCGGCGTCTTCCAGTTCGTGAAGTCGAGCAAGTGGAAGGTCGGCGAGGAGAAAGCCGCCGAGAAGCTCGGCATCGACTGGCACAAGATGGGTTCGAGCTGGTCGTGGATCCAGCGCGAGGAGGCGACATCGGAAGCCCTCGCACAGCAAGGCTGGCTCGAGGTGAAGGCTGCTCTCGAAGCGCAGAAGTATCAGCTGCTGATCCTCGACGAGTTCACCTATGTCATGTCGCGCGGCTGGGTGCCGGTGCAGGAAGTGCTCGACACACTCGCCGCGCGCGAGGGGATGCAGCACGTGGTCATCACTGGTCGCGGCGCGCCGCGGGAGATCATCGACGCCGCCGACATCGTCACCGAGATGACGAAGATCAAGCACCCGTTCGACTCGGGCGAAAAGGGCCAGAAGGGCATCGAGTGGTGACCTCGATTCCGCGCCTGGTCATTGCCGCACCGTCGTCCGGCAGCGGCAAGACGACAGTCGCGACCGGTCTGATGGCGGCGTTCCGGGCCCGCGGGCTCTCGGTATCGCCGCACAAGGTCGGGCCCGACTTCATCGACCCGAGCTATCACGCGCTCGCTACCGGGCGACCGGGGCGCAATCTCGATGCGTACCTGTGCGGCGAAGAGCTGATCGAGCCCCTCTTCCTGCACGGTGCTCGTGACGCTGACATCGCGATCGTCGAAGGTGTCATGGGTTTGTACGACGGCGCAACAGGTTGCGGCGAACTCGCCTCAACGGCGCAGGTCGCCAAGCTCTTGCAGGCACCGGTGATCCTTGTCGTCGACGCGGCATCGATGTCGCGGTCGGTAGCCGCTCTCGTGCACGGCTTCGTGACGTTCGACTCCGAGGTGCGTATCGCCGGGATCATCCTCAACAAGGTCGGAAGCGACACGCACGAGGCGATCCTGCGCGAACACCTCGCACCCTTGGGGATACCGGTGGTCGGCGTGGTCCGGCGTGCCGACGTGCTCGCGATACCCAGTCGGCACCTGGGGCTGGTACCCGTCGCCGAGCGGGCAGCCGAGGCGCGCGCAACTGTTGCCGCACTCGGCGACCTGATGGCACGGACGGTCGACGTGGATGCACTGCTGTCGATCGCGCGGTCAGTGCCCTCGCTTGCCGGCGCCGCTTGGGACGAGCATGTCGCTGTTGGTGGGCCAGTCTCCGGCCATGCGGGTGCGCGGGTGCCGCCCACGACCGTGGCAGTGGCGGCTGGTGCAGCGTTCAGCTTCGCCTATGCGGAGACGAGCGAGCTCTTGCTGGCCGCCGGGCTCGACGTGGTGCCGTTCGACCCCCTCGTGGACGAGGTGCTACCGGCCGACACCATGGCGATCTACCTCGGCGGCGGGTTCCCCGAGATTCATGCCGACGCCCTTACTGGCAACTCGCGACTGCGCGTTGAGGTGGCCACTGCGGCCGAGACCGCCGCGGTGTACGCCGAATGCGGAGGACTGCTCTACCTGTGCAAGTCGCTCGACGGGCGGCCCATGTGCGGCGTGGTCGCCGCTGACGCCACGATGTCACCGCGGCTGTCGCTCGGTTACCGCACCGTCGAAGCGTTGTTCGACACCGCGGTTGCGGGCGTGGGAGACGTCGTGCGCGCCCACGAGTTCCACCGCACGACCGTCGAGCCAACCCATGGCGCACGTCCCGCTTGGCGGGTCGACGGCCGGTTCGAAGGCTGGTCGTCAGGCCAGCAACTCCTGGCGAGCTACTTGCACACGCACTGGGCGGGGCATC
>JBDSAK010000075.1:0-8874 GCA_039922195.1 Mycobacteriales bacterium | reverse complement strand
TCGCCGCGTCCCTCCGGCCTCCCCCGGTGGCAGACTGACTGCCACCCACCAATCGCCGACGGACATCGAACGGACGCCCCGTGGAGGCAACCCCGATCCGCCTAGCCCATGTCCTCGACTCCCTCGCCCGCGCCGCCGGACTGGGGCACGAGGACGTGATCGCGACGTACTACATCGCGATCCTGCGGTACGTCGGTTGTACCTCCACCTCGCACGAGACCTCCCACGCCGTGGATGAGCTCGCCCTCGGCGACCTGCTCGCGGTTACCGACGAGGAGTTCCTGCCGGAGCTGGAGCGGATGGGGTTTGTCATGGCCATCACAGCCAGCGAGGCGCGTAAGTCGCTGTTCCCGCTGATCGAGCAGGTGAACGACGATCACTTGCCTGTTGAGATCACCTCCAAGCGTGGAGACGCCGTCCTCATGTCTAAGGCCGACTACGACGCGCTGAATGAGACTGCCTACCTGCTCAGGGTTCCGGCGAACACGCGTCGTCTCATCGAGAGCCTTGCTCAGGCCTCAACCGAGGATCGCCAGGAGCACGAGCTGCTCACGTGAGTCTCGTCTTCACCCCTCACGGCTGGGCGGACTACGTTCACTGGCAGACGGCGGATCGGGCGATCCTGAAACGGATCAACCGGCTGATCGAGGACATCCGTAATGATCCCTTTGTCGGCATCGGCAAGCCGGAGACCCTCAGGCACGCCCTCGCCGGCGCCTGGTCCCGACGCATCGACGAAGAACACCGACTGGTCTACCTCGTCGATGCCGACGACATCGTGATTCTGCAGGCGCGCTACAACTACAGATAGCTAGGAGGAGGCGGCTTCTATCCGCGGCGGGGACCGGCACTACTGACTGTTGTATTTGCCCATCCAATCGGGGCGCGGGCCCTTCCGCGAGTAGTAGGCGGTTAGCTCTCGGGATCGTTGCTCGTTCTGTCGGCGGAGGTCGTCGTAGAAGGGAGCATCCCTGGCGAGGATTGCGGGCTGTTCAGCGAAGAGTCGAACCACGCGCCGTAGGTGGCCAGGCACGGAGGAGGCCGTCGCTACTTCGCCGTACTGCCAGCGACCATGCGTGCTGGCCTCGTCCCGACGCTGTGCGACGACCGCGATTTCGCTTTTTGCCGATAAGTGGCGAGGCGCCGGAACGCGCCGCCACCGGCTGCGCACTGCCCGCACCCTACTGGTGGCGCTGCGGCCTGCAGTTCGTCACCGGTCGGGTGACTTGTCGCAGCTAGACGAACCAGGAGTAGATCAGGTGAGCGACCTCGACCTGGACGGCGAGAGGCGGCGGGCCGTCGGTCGTGGCCACGGCAAGCGTGGCGACGCTGGCACCCTTCGCAGCGATCCAGAGCACTCCGGCGTCGGAGAATGCCAGCACCGCCCCAGTCTGCCCGATGGGTTGACTCCGCCAGGACTCGGCTGTGCACGACGCGAGGTTTCGGACGAGCTGGTCCATCGCGTTCGACGCCTGCGCCGGGGAGGGGAAACCTTCGAGTTCCTCCGCCCAGGCGACTGGCGGCTCGTCGCGCGAGACCGACAGGCCGAGGTTGTGGCCCGCTCCGGCTGCGCCTCCACCCGCGGCCGACCAGTCCCCTCCGCACGGGACCAGGAACGTGTAGTCGGGCACGGCCCCGTCGGTGACGGCCCAGCCGGGCGCCGACGTAAGAGTCTTGCGTAGTGTCCGGTAGCGCTCGCCGATGGCCGCCTCCGGAAGGGCGGGAGGCTCTGGCGAAGCCGTCGGGGGTCGAGCGACAGACGACTTCCCCCCACTGCCGCCGAGGGTCCCGGCGGCCAGCACACTGCCCGCCGCGATGACCGCCACAGCCGCCACGGCGCCTACTGCCACGACCACCTTGCGCCGGCGGTGAGCCTGCTTGATGGCCGGCGACGCCCCGGGTGCTCGGGTTTTCGACCTCACGTCGGCGACGAGATTGTCGAGGAGCTGGTCCAGGTCAGGCATGGGAGCGTTCTCCGTCCTGGGGAGCGAGGAGGGTGGCAAGGGCGGCGCGGCCGCGGGCGAGCCGGGCCTTGACAGTCCCCTCTGGGCATTTCTCGATCCGTGCGATCTCGACGACCGGCAGCTCGCCGAGGTGGTGCAGCACGATGGCCCGCCGCTGTGCCTCCGGCAGCTGCTTGAGCGCCGCGACCAGAACGGCGGTGGCCTCCGACGGAGGCGCTGCGGGCTCGGGCGCCCGAGTGCGGGCCAGGAACCCCGCCGCGATTCGGGCTCGGCGCCATCGGGAGACCGCTAGCCGCGTCGCCACATGGCGAACCCACGCGGCGGGATCGTCGAACTCGCGGAGCGACGACCAGCGCGGCCAGGCCCTGCTGTACGCCTCCTGGGCGAGATCCTCGGCCTCCCCGAGATCACCGGCGATGGCGTAGGCGCAGGCGACCGTGCGCGGCCACGACGCGTGGTAGAAGGCGGTGAAGTCGCTTTCGCGGCTGGCAGCCATGCGATTCCCCATCCGGCCAGAGCAGGGACCTGTCGAAGCCTTACACGCGCCACCGCCGCGCGCGGTTGCACGCGGGTTGCAGAAGTCGCCTGACGTGGCCTACTGCCTTGGAGCCCGGGTGCATTGTCGGTGGCCGTGCACGGACACCCGGCCAAAGCCGAGCGTGAAGCATGGTCGCACTGAAGTCGCGGCACCAGCCCCCGCAGCCGGTGCGGCGATCACGGTGGTCCGCTCCTGCCGCTGACCCCCCGTTCGTCCGCGTCGTGATGCGGGTACCGCCCGCCGACACGCTGGGCGTCGCGACCGCCTGAGCCGGTGCGCAGTGCGCTAACACCGCGCTAACAAACGACATGACACATGCCACTCGCCGGCGGCATCGAGGTCCAGCGCGGGGCTAGATTCACGCTCAACCGGCCTTAGGTCGACACACGCCGGACGCGTTCGGACGACTCTCGTCTGACTTGCTCTCCGCAGATCCGCTCGTCCTTGCGCAGACAACACGTCTGGACCGATGCCTACGAACAGTCCTCGCGGCGAACGCTGACGCGGCCGTCACGGTCGAAGGTGGCTAGGTGCCGCGTGACCGCGGGAACGCGGCGCTACATGCGGTCAGGTTTGGTTGAAGCACGTTCGGCACGTAGTGACGGCCATCGCCCGCTCATGCCGACGGTTGAGCACGCCTGAGTACTTCTTGCTGCGGCCGTGCATACCGGTTTGCTACGTGATGTCGCGGCGGATTGCCACACGTGTGCCGAGTGCGGCGAAGGCGAGCGCCCAGGCAAGTAACACCAGGCCGCCCGCGGCCTGCCCGAGTATCTCCGCGTGGACCGAGGACGTAAGCCGGCCCAGCGCGTTGCCGGCTTGGTAGGGCAGGTACTGCGCCACTTCGGAGGTGGCGCGCACGCCGCTCAGGATCGGGCCCAGCACGAAGAGGTAGACGACGAACCCCACGATCGCGGCTATGTGGTTGCGCACGAGGCAGCCGAGCCCGACGCCGAGCACCGCGTAGAGAGCCACTTCGAGGGCGACACCGACGAGCGTACGGGCGAGGTCGGTGCCGGGCAGCACGAGATCGACGCCTTTGGCCGCGAGCCATGGGAGGGCAACCGCAAGGACCACTGCCGTGCAGGCAGCGGCATAGAGGAGTCCGGCCGTCGCGTAGGTGAGGAGTTTGGCCAACACGACGCGGCCGCGGCGAGGCGTTGCCAGGAACGTGGGCGTGGCGGTTCGATGTGTGAACTCGCCCGTGACCGCCACGATCCCGAGGATTCCGGCCACGAGCAGGGCCGCGGACGCCTGGGCGAAGACCGTCCGTTGGCCCGCAGCAGATTCCAGGCCCAGCGGTCCCGGCTCCGCGAAACCGATGGCCGCGCTCGTCGTTGCGCCGGTCATCGCCAAACCCAGCACCAGCATCCACAGCCAGAGCCAGGTCGTCGTGAGCTTGCGCAGCTCGGCACGGAGGAGCGCGGTCATCGTTGGACCTCCACGCCCGTAAGGGAGAAGAAGATCTGCTCCAGCCCATCTTGCCGCTTCTCGAGGCCGTGCAGCTCCACGTGGTGCTCGAACGCCAGCCGACCCACCTCCCGCGCGGTAAGTCCCTCCGTCTCCAGCGTGTCACCGGAGTTCCGGATGACAGTGCCCCCGGCCGAAACCAGCACGCGTGCGAACCGGTCAGTGTCGGGCGTCGTCACGAGGACCTGACCACCAACAGTCAGCTCATGGAGTCGCCCGTCACGGACCAGCCTGCCCCTGTCGATGATTACCACCCGATCCGCGATCTGCTGCACCTCCATGAGGGCGTGGCTAGAGACCAGCACCGTGCGGCCCTCGCCGGCGAGCTCCTTCAAGAACTCTCGCAGCCAGGCGATTCCGGCCGGGTCCAGCCCGTTGGACGGCTCGTCGAGCACGAGCACAGGCGGGTCACCCACGAGCGCCGTCGCCAAGCCGAGGCGCTGCCGCATGCCGAGCGAGTAGCCGCGGACGGGCCGACGGGCAGCCTCGGTCAGCCCGACCAGCGCAAGCATCTCAATGGCACGAGTGTCGGGGTATCCGTTCACGTCGCAATAGATCCGCAGGTGATCCCTGCCGCTGCGGCCGGGGTGGAAGCTGCTGGCTTCGAGCGCAGCCCCGACCACGTCTGCCGGACGGTCGAGATCTGCGTACGTCGAGCCACCGATGGTCGCCCGACCGTCGGTCGGCTCGACCAGCCCGAGCAGCATCCGCAGGGTAGTGGTCTTGCCCGCTCCGTTGGGTCCTAGGAACCCGGTGACCTCACCAGGTTCGGCGGAGAACGAGAGCGCGTCGACGGCACGGACATCCCCGAACGATTTGGAGAGCCCCTCGACTTCGATGCGAACGCCCTCCGACACAAACCAAGCCTAGACCCGATCCAAGGCTCCCGACCTGACTTGGCAGAGGCACGCCCTCATCTGCCGCTGTGCGAGCGAAGAATGAGTCACCTTCGAAGCCGGTTGCACCGCGGGGACTGTGAGTAGGCGCCGTTCCCCGGACTCATGAGAACGCCGCACCGCCGAGGGCCGATGCCGACTGGCCGCTACATCAGTTCGTCGTACTAAGGGCGGGTGCAGACATCGACCCGGGCGAACTGCGCGCCGAGCAGGTGCAACGGATGCGCGAGGAGATCGGCGCGGTCGCGTCGTTCAAGGGGGCGACGTCGTCGCCGGTCTGCCGAAGACCCGCTCTGGGCAAGATCCTGCGCCGCTCCATGCGAGCTATCGCGGACGGCCGCGATGAGCCGCTGGCCTCGACGATCGAGGACGTCGGCGTGCTGGACGCACTGCGGCCGCTGCTACGCGAAGGCTGACCGCTGGAGGGGCTGCGGCCGAGGCAACGACCTGATCACTTGGGCGGGGAGCAAGGCGCAGCGAGCCTTCTGTCAGCCGTCGCCTGCGATCGCGCGGCTGCGCTGCTCGACGCCGGGACCGCCGTACGGATAGTCGGCGGCACCAGGATCGCTGGCGGCGTCCAGCCGCGCGGTCTCCTCCTCGGTGAGGTGCATGCCGGCGGCACCGAGGTTGTCGTCGAGCTGCTCCACGGTGCGTGCACCGAGGATGACCGACGTCACGGTCGGCCGGTCGGCCAGCCATGCCAGCGCGACCTGCGCCATCGTGGCTCCACGTCCGTCAGCCACTTCCCGTACGGCGTCGACGACGTCCCAGGTGCGCTGCACGGAACTGCGACGGTCGTAGGCCTCCACGCCCCGGTCAGGGTCTTCACCCAGCCGGGTCTGGCCGGTCGGTCGCTCGTCACGGGTGTACTTGCCGGTCAACCAGCCGCCGCCGAGCGGCGACCAGGGCAGCAGCCCGAGACCGTTTGCCGCGCAGGCCGGCACGATCTCCCATTCGATCTCGCGGACCAGCAGGTTGTACTGCGGCTGCACGGTCACCGGCGGGGTCAGATGCCGGAACTCGGCGACGTCGACCGCCCGCTGCAGCTGCCAGCCGGTGAAGTTGGACAGGCCGAAGTAGTGGACCTTGCCCGCGCTCACGGCGTCGTCGACGAAGCGGAGCGTCTCCTCGATCGGCGTCAGCGCATCGGAGGCGTGCACCTGGTAGAGGTCCACCCGCTCCACGCCCAGTCGGCGTAGCGATGCGTCGAGTGCGGAAGCGAGGTGCCGACGGGACAGGCCGAGGTCGTTGGGCCCGCTGCCCATCGGGAACCGGCCCTTGGTCGCGAGTACCACTTGGCTGATGTGGTCGGCCGGGCGCTGCGCCAGCCAGCGGCCGATGATCTCTTCACTGGTGCCGCCGGTGTAGACGTCCGCGGTGTCGACGAGGTTGCCGCCCGCCTCGACGAACCGGTCGAGCTGCTGGTGGGCCTGCGCTTCCTCCGTCTCGTTGCCGAACGTCATCGTGCCGAGCGTCAGGGTCGATACGGCGCAGCCGGTGCGGCCGAGCGTGCGGTACTCCACGTAGTGCCTCCTCCTGGTGGCCCTGCGGGCCGCGTATGCCGGTTCGATACCCCCTGCGCAGACGTCACACCCCGATCGCCACTGCCCTGGCGACGATGGCTAGCGGACGGCGCCAGACCGCCGTTCTCACCGGGTCGACCGATGCTGGTTCAGTCAGGTCGACGGCGCGGCAAGGAACCGGGACCCCTGGGTGCGATCCGGGCCGTGCACCCTGACGCACCATGCCTTGATCGCCGACATCGGCTGGGGGTCGCGACCGCCGACGCCGGTGCGCAGTGCGCTGACACCGCGCTAACAAACGACACGACACAGCCCACTCGACGGCGGTATCTCGGTCCAGCGCGGAGGCGGATTCACGCTCAAACCGGCATGGATCGACATGCGTCGGAAGTGGTCGGACGGCTATCGACTGACTTGAAAACCGCTAGGGGTGCAAGCTCCTCGAGAGTTCGAATCTCTCGCCCTCCGCTCTGATCAGCAGTTATGCCCTTTCCGTGACAGTCGATGAGGCGGGGTGCACGGCTCCGCGCTAACACAGCGCTGCCATCCGCCGCCGAGATTCCGGCGGATCATGCGGTGCGGTCCGCCGGCCGCTTACCCTTCCTCGCCGTCCGGTGTGACCGTCATGCGACCGAAGTTTTGCGCGTCGTCAAGAGGATCCCTGGTGGGTCGACCCGGCGTCCTGCAGATGGTGGAGCGTCTCGTGCGCTGCGAGCCGCGCGACTGCGGCGACCGTGAGACGTGCGCCGTCGCTGCGCCACCCGCCGCGCTCCCACTGGGTATCTCGTACCGTGTCGAAGCGCGCAGCAAGTGTCTCGGCCGCGTCCGTGAGTTCGGTCGCGACAGCGAGCGGCAGCTGCTCGGCGTACCCGTCCTCAATTGCTGTCGAGTCCTGGTCCCAGTTGGAGAACTGCGGCTCGTCCTCAGTCAACAGTCGCTCGACCCGTACGACGAAGACCCGACACACGTCGCGCATGTGGCATGCGTACTCGACTGGTGACCACAAAGTGGGGTTACGCCGGCTGGCCGCGCCGGCGCCTTGCAGCACCTGCTGCCATTGGGCGGAAGCGCCGCGCAGCAGCCCGCCGATGCCGGGCAGGTCGACCGCGGCTGCGTCGAAGCCGCACTCCGCGCAGGGCGCGTCGAGGACTTTCGTCCAGTCCTTCGTGTCGGGCGTGATCGTCATGGTTCGACGATAGGCAGCCGGTCAACCCGGATTCGGTGGCCCGAAGTAGGCGCGGCGGGGCCGTAGGGTGGCCGGTGTACCAGAGGGCCCGCGCGATTGGGTGACGATGGCGCCATGGCCGATTCCCGGTTCAATCGCGAACTTCTAGCCCGTTTCCCGCACTGCTACGTCTCGCCGAGCGGGGCCGAAGTCTGGGTGCGCAAGGAACACGCACTAGCGGCCGTCGACCTTGCGCAGGGCCGCGGCTTGCCGTTGCTCGGGATGGAGGGGTTCGTTGTCGGGGAATCGGGCGTGTATCCGGCGATGAGCAGGATCGCTGATTTCTCTTACGACAGCTTCGCTGGTGATCCCTACGAGTGCGCTCGCACGCTGCTGAACGGCGAGTGGTCCAGTCCACCCGAAGATGTGCACCCCGATGCCGAGGGTGACTACATGATCGACATCGTCGTCGAGGACTGACCGCCTGCTGATGCCGGGCTCCTCTCCTGTGGCATGGACAATGAGCAAATGGAAGTGAGCCGCCGACTCTCGCGATGGGTCATGGCGTCGTTTGCGCCCGGTAGCGCCGAGCGGGTCCTCGAGGAGCTGAGGGATCTGACGGCAACGGGTGGCCAGGAAAGCGAAAGGGTCCAAGCGGCGCTGGTCGTTCGATGTGGTGGAGACTGGCAGCGGTTTCAATCGAACGTTCAGCTGGCGCGACTGGACTGGCGTGATGCTCTCGTGCGCGCAGAGCTCGCCGACGACGATTGGCCGAGCCGGCTCGAGGCGATTCTCGGCGCGTAGCGGTCGGCTCCGGCCGCCACGCCCTTCTGAGGCGATTGCGCCATAACTAGACCGGTTGGACCAGTCGGACGCGCGGTCCACTCATTCCTGTCGAGGCGAGTCCGAATTCCTTTGCGCAGGCTCTTGATCCGTGGGGGTGTTGCCGGATGTGAGCCGTCGGTGCCGCGATCAGACTGTGCGCATCTGACCGAGACTATTCATGAAACGGAGACTCGACATGAACGCCGAGACCAACCAGCAGATCGCCACGAATTTCCTCCTCAGCGCCGACGCCGTTGACTTCGACACCTGGCGCGGCTACACCTCGCCCGACTTCGTCGGAAGCGCGAACGGCGGCGAAGCGATGAACCGCGGCGAGCTCGAGGCGATGGTGCGCGGGATCGCCGAGGGCTTCACCGACGCCCGCCATATCATCGAGAGCCAGGTCGCCGACGGTCACACCGTGGCGACCCGGTTGACCTGGACCGCCCTGCACACTGGGGACTTCAACGGGGTTCCGGCCAGCAACCGTCCG
>JBDSAK010000074.1:0-3043 GCA_039922195.1 Mycobacteriales bacterium | reverse complement strand
CGCCGCGTCCTCGATCACCATCCCCGCGTGCCGAGCCTGCCAGAACACCTCACGCACCACCGGGCTCGCACTCGGCCTTCCCATAACTCCGGACCCCATTGCATCACCCCATGATCGTCAGTGGGTGCTGCAACGACCGCCTGAACCCGCCCCACGCTCAAAATCGCCAAAACCTCACGGTCAAAAGTCATTTCACTCGGGTTGGGGGGTGTCCTCCTCCGCCGATACTTCTTCGCCCCGACGTCGGAAGAAGCCGGCACCGGGCAAGCCGTTGATGATGTCGCGTACGTCGTCGACGATCTCCATCGTGGCGTGCACATCCGGCCCGAGGCGCTCGAGCACCGGCAGGACGTCGGTCTTCAACGTCGCCAGTAGATGCGGAAGTTGATCGATCAGGCCAACGGCCGCGTCGACCTCGCGTTCGCTCACCGTCGACGCGATCCGCCGCAGTGCGGGCACCAACGTCGCAGCATCGGGTGCCAGATCGCGCAACGGTCCGGCGTACGACGTCACGAGTTCTTCTGCAGTTCCGAGCAACGTAGACGTGCGCGCGAAGAGTTGGTCGACGTGCGTCATCGTCGCGTCGGCTCGCTGGATGGCCGCTTCGATGTCGCCGATCGAGTCGCTCGCCCGCCGCGCGGCGAGGTCTATCGCGTCTATCGACGTGTCTGCGCGCTTGGCGGCCGCATCGACTGCGTCGATGGCGGCATTGGCGCGGGCCAGAGTCGTCGCGGCGCCGGAGGCGATCCCTTCGATGCGCGTGACGAGTGCCTCGATGCGGGGGAGCAGCGCCACGGCGCGGGCCGTTGCTCCGGGCATGCCCATGACCGCATCCGAGAGGTCTCGGAAGCCGTCTGCGGCGGCGCCGAGGTGGGGGACAGGCAGCTTCATTGCCGACCTCGGCGCGTGTCCATGACGTGGCCCTACCCCGACAGTGTCCCCCGGCAACTCAACCGTTACGGGCGGCGCGCTCGATCCACTCTTCGAGCTCGTGCAGCGGTTCACATTCAAGGGAGTAGACCCGATGCTGGGCGGCGCCTTCGACGCGTACCAGCCCGGCTTCGCGCAGGACCCGCAAGTGCCGGGAGACGGCTGGCCGCGACACGTCGAAGCGCGCGGCTATGTCGCCCGCGGTCATGGGTGAGGGGCCGAGCAGCTCGATGATCTGCCGGCGGATCGGGTCGGCAAGGGCCTCGAAAACGGTCACGATGCCTAGTTGAGCACGGGCCTTGGGTAACTGTGAAGCTACATTCGACCTGCTGGGCATATTTCTCGAACATTTCCGCCCATGGGGGCCTTGATCAACAGACTCTTCCGCCTGAGACGCTGCGAGCCGATCCGCACCCCGTTGCGTGGTCCGGACGGTTCGCACCGTATGCGCTGATTTGCCCGGCCGCGGCTAGCGGGTGGCCCGGAAGATCAGCAGGTGGCGTGAGAGCCGCTCGAGAGTCTGCGTCCAGCCGTCACGCATCCCCGTGGCGAGCCAGTCGCGTACTCGCTGCTCAGTGAGGCGGTCGGCGAATCCGAGGTGGAACACCATCTCGGTGGCGCCGTTCACTTCGTGGAGCGTGATCGTGACGATCGGCCCGTCGTCGATGCAGTCCGGGTCGAGCTGCGGCCAGCCGTCGACCGCTCCCCAGGTGAAGACCAGCTTCTCGGGCGCGACGATCTCGCGGTAGATGCCGCCGGTCATGTACGACGTCGCTTCCGCGTTGCCCTCGACCAGGCGCAGCCGCCAGGTGCCGCCGACCCGCAAATCAACCGTGGTCGGGTGGTCGGACGACGGCGGCGTGTCGGCGAGCCAGTGCAGCTGCTCCGGGTCGGTCCACGCCTGGAACACCAACTCGCGGGGCGCGTCGAACTGTCGAACGATGGTGAACCCGCGCTCGACCTCGGTGGCTGCAGTCATGATCGCTTCTCCTTGCGTTGTCTCGGTGTCCGGCGGCCGGCCGACGTGTCCCGGTCTGGTTGCATGGTCTTGAGGTGCTCGGTCAGCCGGTCGAAGCGGCCTTCGAAGAATTCGCGGTACACCGCCATCCAGTCGTCCACGCGGCGCAATGGCGCGACCTCGAGCCGGCAGGGTCGCCACTGCGCGTCGCGGCTCTTCACCACGAGTCCGGCGTTCTCCAACACCTTCAGGTGTCGGGAGATCGCGGGCATGCTGATGGCGTGCGGTGCGGCCAGCTCACTGACCGTTGCCTCACCCCGGGCGAGCTGTGCCAGCATCGAACGCCGGGTCGGGTCCGCGAGTGCCGCGAACGTCGTACTCAGGGTGTCGCTCACTTGTGATTACCTATCTAGTTAATTAACAACTTCGCTAAGTAGACACTGGGTCGGGAGCCCTGTCAAGACGGCTGGAAAGAACTTCGACGCAGAATGTCGAAGCGCCCGCGGCGGTTCGTCGGCTTGGTAACAACCAGCACCGGGAGGACACCGATGAAGTACCTGATCTTGATGCGCGGGCCCGCTGAAGATGGGCAGCCGCCGAGCACACCAGACGACCTCAGCGAGCCCGAAAGCATGGAGGAGCTCGACACCTGGTTCGAGGAGGTGAATCGCCGTGGCAGCTGGCTCGTAGGCGAGCGGCTGCGGCCGGACACCGAGGGCAAGCGGGTGCAGCTGCGCGGCCGCCACGTGCGCGTGACCGACGGCCCCTTCGCGGAGGCGAAAGAGCACATCGGCGGATTCGACGTGCTCGAGTGCACCAGCCTCGAAGAGGCGATCGAGGTTGCGTCCAAGCACCCGTTCGCCGCGGTCGGGACCATCGAAGTACGCGAGGCTTGGCCGTTCGACTAGTCGAACTGTCGGATTCGGTCGCCGAGGCGCGGTTTCGTCAGGCATCATGACGAGGTCGCGCGCCTCGCCGCCGGCCCTTACCGAGGAGATCGCGTGGCGCAGGACGACTGGATTGAGGTTGCGCCGCGGGGGACCCTCACCAAGGCGACGGTGCACCTGCGCGGCGGAGCAGTCAGCAGCGTGTGGGACGTGACGAGTCGGCGTGAAGTTGAGGACGTCGCCGCGCGCTATGCGATCTCCCGCACAC
>JBDSAK010000073.1:0-17525 GCA_039922195.1 Mycobacteriales bacterium | reverse complement strand
GAGCGTCGACCGACCTGACCAGACGCCGTACCCCCAGTAAGGAGCCTCCCGGAAGTGGTTGCATCTGTTACCTGGCTACCGGGCGCTGCGCCGCCAGGCTGTCAGAGCACGGTGCAGGCCTCGGGCGGCAGCTGCACGCAGACTGGACGGCCGACCACGGCGCCGTGGCCGGTGGGCGCCAACAGCTCGAGGGAGATCGGGCCGACCGTCACGCTCAGGACGAGGTGGGTTCCGCGGTACTCCGTCCGGGTGAGCGTGCCGGTGACGGTGTTGGGTCCCGGGGCTGCACCGGCGGGCAGCAGCCGCAACGACTCGGGGCGGATCACCAGGTGTCCGGGCCCGTCGGCAGCTCCGCGGCCTGCCACGGCGAGCGTCCCTAGCGCAGAGTCGAAGACCGAGCCGCACAACGTGCCGGCGATGATGTTGGCCGCCCCGAAGAAGCGGGCGACCGCGATCGAACGGGGTCGCTCGTAGAACGCCCGCGGTTCGTCCTGCTGCTCGAGCCGGCCGTCGAGCAGCAACGCAATCGTGTCGGCAACCTCCACCGCCTCGGCCTGGTCGTGGGTGACGAACAGCGTCGTGACCGCGAACCGCCGCCGCAGCGCGGCCAACAGCTCGCGCATCTGGGCGCGCAAGACGGCGTCCAGCTGGGAGAACGGCTCGTCCAGCAGCAGGACCGACGGCTCCGTGATCAGCGCGCGGGCGAGCGCGACCCGCTGGCCCTGGCCGCCAGAGAGTTGGTCGACGCTGCGGTCGGCGTACCCGTCGAGTTCGACCAGGCCGAGCATCTCGCGCACGCGCTGACCCCGCTGCCGCGACGGTACGCCGCGCATGCGCAGCCCGAACCCGACGTTGTCCCCGACGCTGAGGTGCGGGAAGAGCAACGGTCGCTGGAACACCATGGCGACCGGTCGTCGCTCGGGCGGCAGAGAGCTCACCGACTGGCCCGCGAACAGCATGTCGCCGGCGTCAGGGGTGAGCAGGCCGGCGATCAGGTTGAGCAGCGTCGACTTGCCGGAGCCGCTCGGGCCGAGCAGCGCGGTGAGCGACCCGGCGGGAAGGTCGAGCGACACATCGCTGACCGCCGGGGACGCCGCCTCACCGAAGCTCTTGGTCAACCCGCGCGTGGCCACATGGGCCGCCACTGGAGTCATGAGCGGACCAGGCCGAGGGTGCCGCCGCGGCCGGACAGGCCCCGGACGACCAGTGCCATCAGCAGCAACGGCGGCAGCATCACCACCAATGCGACGGCGGCGGCTTCGGTGGGGTCGGGACCGCCGGCGTAGGCGTACAGCAGCAGCGGAAGTGTCTTCACCGTTCCGCCGCCGATGAGCAACGTCAGCGCGTATTCGCTCCAGGAGATGAGGAAGGCGAAGTAGGCGGCAACGGTCAGCGCCGGGCGCAGCGCCGGGAGGGTGACGTGAAGCTGGACCTGCCAGGGCCGGGCGCCGAGCAGCGCCGCCTGCCGTTCGTAGTCGACCTCGAAGTTCGCGTAGGCGCCAGCCATGACCAGGGTGACGTACGGGATGGTCGGCACCAGCTGGACCAGGACGACCCCGGCGAGCGTGTCGGCCAGACCGTAGCGTAGGAAGAACACCTGCGTGCCCAGCAGAACCGCCAACCCCGGGACCAGGGCCGGGGCGACGAGCAGCAGGCGGACAAGGTTGCGGCCGCGGAACTCGTACAGGCCGAGTGCCCGACCGGCGGGCACCCCGACAGCCAGCGACAGGAGGGTCACCGCAGCGCCGATACTCACTGACGTCCCCAGCCCCGCCAAGACCTGCGAGGTGGGGTCGGCCAGCAACCGGACACCGCGCAGCGTGCCCTGTTGCGGGACCAGGCCCGGGTAGCGCCACCGGCCGGCAAAGCTCCACAACACCAGTGGTACCAGCGGAATCAGCACGCCGAGCAGCATCAGCGCCGCACTGACGGGGTGGCGCAGCCGCCTCACAGGGGGCGCCCGGACAGCCGGCGGATCAGCGCCAGGTAACCGGCGACGACGGCGGCGACCACGACGGCGATGAGAATGGCAACCGCCATGGCCTCGGGGCGGGCGTTGAGGTCGACGTCGCGCTGATACTGCAGGGCGACGACCGGCAGCCCCGCGGGATAGGGCCGGCCCAGCAGTGCGGGCACCTCATAGCTGCCGAAGGAGAACGCGAAGACGAGCACCGACGCGGCGGCGACGGCCGGCGCGATCAGCGGGAGTACGACGTGGCGCAGCCGTTGCCACGGGCCGGCGCCGAGAGTGCGGGCGACGCCGTGCAGCTCGTCGATCCCTCCGGAGAGCGCAGCCAGAACGACGAGGGCCACGAACGGCGTCTCCTTCCACACGTACTCCGCGATGATGCCCCAGCCGAAACCGTCGGCAGTGAGTGCGGGGAAGTCCGCGGGGGTGCTGGCCAGGCCGGCGGCGTGTGCGAACCGGGACAGCAGCCCGCTCTGGGACAACAGCAGCACCATCGCCAGCGCACCGACGATGTGTGGGACGGCGAGGGTGGAGGCGAACACCGCGGTGATCGTACGGCGGCCGCGTACCAGCGAGTGCAGCCGCAGTCCCGCTGCGACACCGAGCACGGTCGCCACTGCGGTGGAGACCACCGCCACCCGCAGGGTCAGCCCGACAGACGCGGTCACGGCCGGGTCGCGCCACAGCGCCCGATAGCCGTCGAGGCTCCAGTCCCAGTCGGGCAGGAACGGTTGGTACCCGAACGACTGCGCGACGCCGAGCCCCAGCCCGCCAACGAAGAGCACCCCCACCACCGTCACCGCAGGCGTCAGCAGCGCGGCGATCGTGACCCACCTCGGGCGCCGACCGGTCACCGGAAGCGCTCAGCGCCGCAGTACATGCGTCTTCCAGTCGGCTTCGATCCGGGTCACGTACGCCGCCGCGAGTTCGGGCTGGACGCGTGCGGTCAACTCGGACAACGGCAGTACTGACGGGCCCAGGTCGACCGCCTGGAACTGCTGCCGCTGGGCCGATGTCAGCCGGGCCAGATCGATAGCCGGATAGGCGCCGTTGGCTTTGAACAAAGCCAGTTGGGTGGCTGGGTCGAGCAGCTCGTTGGCGACCACCAGGGCCGCGGCCTGGTGGGCGGCGTTGGCCGGGATGGCGACGAAGCTGTCGTTGGCGATGTTGCCGGAGCGGAACACCGCTTCGCGGGTGCTCGGGGGGAAGACGCCCTTGCTGACCTGCTGCGCGACAGCGCCTGGTCCGTAGGTCAGATAGGCGTCGATTTCGCCCTGCCCGTAGAGCTTCTCCACATCAGCTTGGCTATTCGGGTAGGTCTGTCCTTTGCGCCACAAAGACGGTTCGACAGTCAGCAGCCTTTGCCACAAACGAGTGCTGGCCTCGCCGTACGCCGCAGTGACCGCCTGGCTTGCGAAGGCCGACGGGCCGCCGGCGGTGTCGTAGAAGAAGGTCCGCACGGCCATCGACCCGGTGAAGTCCGGCGGCGCGGGGTAGGTGAATCGGCCGGGATGCGCGGTGGCCCAGGCGAACAGCGCGGTGGCAGACGATACGTCGGAGGCCGCGAGCTTGCTGGAGTCGTAGACCAGCGCGGAGTGGGCTTGCTGCCAGACCGACTCGCAGCCGTCGACGGGGACGCCGAAGTCGGAGGTCACGGCCGGGTTGGTGGTGTCGACGTACTTCGCGTTCGGCAGGTGATAGCCGCAGTGCCACAACCCGGCCTGCTTGCCGGTGGCGAAGTTCTCCCCGTTCACCCAGATCAGGTCGACCGAGCCGCCGTGGGTCCTCCCCGCCTGCTTCTCCGCGACGACCTTGTCGATGGCGTTCACGGTGTCGGTGATCTTGACTTGGTTCACCGAGACCCCGTACGGCTTCAGCTTGCTGGCGAGAGTGTGCGAGATGAAGGAGTTAAGCGCGTCGTCGCCGCCGTACATGTACCAGTTGACCGTCTGGCCGCGCGCGGCCTTGAGCACTGACGGCCAATCACCGGAGGCGGCGGCAGCGCGGCGGCCGGTGGCGCCTCCGCACGCCGTGAGCGCGAGTAGGCCGGTGACCAGCACCGCTCGCGCGGGACGAAGGGTCACTGGGTCTCCAGCTCAGGGGTGTAGAGGACGGCGGCCTCCGGTGCGGGGTCGTGGAGTAGCCGGAGCCCGATCCGGATCCGCTGGGCCGCGGTGACCGCGACGGCAGCCGCGAACGCCCAGGCGATGGCGCTGGCGTGGCTGGGCAGCAGGCAGATCAGGACGTAGGTGGCGATGGTCTCGGTGCCTTCGGCTAGCCCTCCCACGAAGTGCAGCGACCGGCCGTCGCGGGTGCCGGCCAGGCGTCGTTCGAGCAGCGAGGACAGCGCTAGGAAGGCCGTCCCGGAAACGTAGTACGCGCTCAGCAGCGCCACGCAGGCCAGCCGCGCGCCGGGGACGGCGACGGCGACTCCGACCAGAAAGCCCGCGTAGATGCTGAAGTCGGCGACGATGTCGAGGAAGCCGCCGCGATCCGTCGGGCCGATGACCCGGGCGACGGCGCCGTCGAGGCCGTCCAGCAGCCGGTTCGCCAGCCATAATGCCAGCCCGAGCGACCACAGCCGGGCGCCGACCGCGACGCACGCGCCGACCCCGACCAGCCAGCCGCTGCCGGTCAGGGCCATCGGTCGGACCCCGGCCGCGGCGAGCCGCCGGCCGATCCGCTCCAGCGGCGGGGTCAGGACCGCCCGCATCCGGGTGTCGAGCACCCGGCTAGGCCCTGGACGGGCGCACGGCGCGCACGTCGACCAGCGGAAGTAGGGTGCGCAGCGCAGCGTTCTCGCCCGGGTCCAACACACCGTGCTGGACACATGCCGGGACGAGCGCGCCGGTTTCCGGGTGTGCCATGGCGTAATGGCATGCGGCGAGCCGTTCTTGGGTCTCCCGCAGCAGGGGCTCCGGCGCGATCTCGCCGCGTTGCATCAGCTCCCACGCCGGCGCGACGTCCTCGGCGTCCATGAACTGGTGCATCACGTACGTGACTGGCCGGAGTCGGCGGTAGCGGCCGAGCTGGCGCAAGCCGACCCGGCGAACTGTCCGCACCAGCCACGCGGCAGCGATCACGACGGCGCGGGGATGACGCATCGCCAGGCGGAGCAGGCGGGCGGTCAGCAGCATCGGCGGCGTACCGGTGAAATTGACCGGGCCGAGGTAGCGGAAGAACGCATCCCTGGCGGCGACGTCGGCCGGATCTGTGCCGTCGAGGAATGGATGCCAGCGGGGGCCGACGTAGAACCCGTACGCCGTCCGGTTGCAGCGCACGTCGCCGTTTTCGAGGATCCGGTAGTCGAGCGGGGTGCCGACCCCGCGCTCGATCTCGGCCCACACCGCGTCGGGGGTGGCGGCGCGGTAGTCCTCGTGCCAGCGCCGGTCGTCACCGACGTACGCCGCCGGCTGGAAGGAGAACATGCCGTAGCCCATGTCACGGCAGTCCCGTACGACGGCGGCGACCTCGTCGAGGTTCGCCGGCGTGACCGTCATGTTGTGCGCCAGGAACGAGCGGACCCCGTGCTGGCGGCGAAGCCGGAGGAACATGTCGGCGAACCGCTGACGGTACGGGTTCAGCGCCGCCTCGCTCGGCGGCCGCTCGATGCCCTTGCGGCCGAACATCAGTTTGTCGAAGTGGGCCGCGAAGGACAGCCGGTGGAACCGCCGCCGACCGTCGGTACCCAGCGCGAGCGCTTGCAGATAGCTCTCCGGGAAGTCGCCGTGGGTGAAGCTCATCGGCTCGCGGCCGTGGGCTCGCATCACGTCCAAGGCCGCGGCGTGGTCGTCGGGGGGCAGCAGGCTGACCTCGCCCCCGATCAACTGGGCGTGAGCCCGCGGGCCCCGCAACCGGCGCAGCAGCCGCATCTGCCCGGAGACCTCGGCCACGGTGTGACCGCCGTCGACCCGGACCCGGTTAGCGTCCCGGGAGTGGTAGCACGGGGTGCAGGCGAGGTCGCATCGCGGGAACACCCCGTGCGTGCCCTCGCAGCCCACCCCGTGCCGACCCAGGATCTGGCCGGGCGTCTTCACCACGTCAGGGAGCGACCGCCACCGACGTGCCATCGCGGCCACGAACTCAGGGTCGACGGGGCGGGTGCTTGCCTCCCACCGACGCAGACGTTGCCTCACGCGCACCCGTACTCCTCACCTCGCTGCGGTCGTTCGTGCGTCCTACAGCGGGAACCCGGTGGCCCGCGCTGATGCTTCCCGGGGCGGCCGCAGCTGGCCGCTAACGGTAGGTCACGGGCAATCGGGCACGATGATCTCTTCGTCTTAGCGAGGCATGGAAGGCTCCCACGATGCGCCGACGTCCGGGGAAGGGTGCCCGGCAGTCACCGGGTTTCCTCGGCATGACGAGCGCAGCGGCCATCGGCACCGCCGAGCGTCAGCGTGCCTTCCACGCCTACGTCGAGCCCGAGATCGACGTCCTGCTCCGAGTCGCACAGACCCTGACCGGGTCCTGGTCGGATTCGGAGGACCTCGTCCAGGACACGTTGATACGGGCCTACCGGGCGATCGACCGGTTCGACGGGGCCCATCCACGGGCCTGGCTGCTGACCATCCTGCGGCACACCCACCTGAACTCCATCCGGAGGCAGCGACCTGACCTCGCCCGCGAGGGGATGGATCTCGCCACGCAGCGGCCGGCGTTCGGGGCGGCCCGCACCGCCGCCAGCGCCGAGGAGACGGTGACCGACCGGCTGCTCGATGACGACGTAGAGAGCGCCGTCGCGTCGTTGGATCCGCGGTTCCGCACCGTGCTGCTGCTGATCGACGTCGAACAGTTGACCTACGCCGAGGCGGCTGAGCTCCTCGGCCTTCCCCTGGGCACCGTGATGTCGCGTCTGAGCCGGGCGCGGGACCGGGTGCGCACCCAGCTACGAGCCCAACCCCGTCTGCGGAGGCAGCCATGATCTCGACCGTCACCACGATGCTGACCTGCCACTGGTCGGCGAGGCGGATCCAGCGCTACCTCGACGCCGACCCCTCGGCGCCACTCGAGCCGGCCGAGATCCGCCGGCTCGAGGATCACCTGGCGACGTGCGTGAAGTGCTCAGCCGCCGCCGAGGAGTTCCGCGGCCTGGCCCGGATGATGGCCCGCTGGTCGCAGCGCCGGGCGCCTGACCCGGCGATCGCCGCGCGGATCATGATGGCCTGTGAGGCGCTGCTCACCGAGGACGACGCGTGACCTCGGCCGTCGACGCCGGACCCGGCGCCGTAGCAGGGGTGGGCTGGGCGTCCGACGACACGACGCCGCCGGACCTGAGCGCCTGGGACCTGCTCGTCCTCGGCGGCGGCACCGCCGGCCTGGTCGCAGCCAAGACCGCTGCCGGGTTCGGTGCCAGCGTCCTGCTGGTGGAGCGGGAACGGATCGGCGGGGACTGCCTGTGGACCGGGTGCGTGCCCAGCAAAGCGCTGCTGTCTTCGGCACACGCCGCCGCCGACGCCCGAGCGTCCGGGGCATTGGGCGTGACCGCCGATCGCGTGGCGGTCGACTTCGCCGCCGTCATGCGGCACGTGCATGAAGCAATCGCGACGATCGAACCCACCGACTCACCGCAGGCGATGCGCGCGGCCGGGGTCGCGGCCGTCCACGCAGAGGCGCGGTTCACCGGACCGGACACGGCCGTGGTCGGCGGTGAGACCGTCCGGTTCCGGCAGGCGCTCGTAGCCACCGGCGCGGAACCGGTGCTGCCGCAGATCCCGGGGCTGGCCGACGCCGGGCCGCACACCAACGAGACGATCTTCAACCTCCGTGAGCTGCCGGCCCGACTATTGGTCCTCGGCGGCGGTAGCATCGGCTGCGAGCTCGGGCAGGCGTTCGCGCGTCTCGGTTCTGCGGTTACGGTGATTGAAGCCCAGGCGAGGCTGCTGCTGCGGGAGGACGCCGACGCCGCGACCCTGATCACCGCCGCCCTGACGGCGGACGGCGTCGACGTCCGGACCGGCGCGGCGTTGCTCCGGGTCAGCCCGCAGGCATCTGGTTGGGCTGCCGAGCTCGCCGGCGGCGCCGAGATCGGCTTCGACCTCGTGTTCGTCGCGGTGGGGCGGCGACCGCGGACGGCCGCGCTCGGTCTCGACCGAGCCGGGGTCGAGCTGGACGAGCGCGGCTTCGTCCGGGTGGACGGCCGGTTGCGGACGACCAACCCGCGGATCTGGGCCGCGGGTGACGTGACCGGGCATCCGCAGTTCACCCACACCGCCGGCGTGCACGGCGCCGTGGTGGCCGGCAATGCCATCCTCGGGTTGCGGCGGACCGCCGGGGTCGCCATTACGCCGCGGGTGACGTTCACCCAGCCGGAGGTCGCGGCGTTCGGGGTGAGCCTCGAGCAGACGCAGGGCCGCCAGTTCACCGTCCGCACGGTGCCGCACACCGAGGTGGATCGGGCGATCGCCGAACGGCGGACCGCCGGGTTCAGTCGGGTGGTCCTCGACCGGAAGGGCCGCGTGGTCGGCGCAACAATTGTGGGTCCGCGGGCAGGTGAGTCGCTGGCGGAGCTGGTCCTGGCGGCACGCCACGGCCTGCGTGGCGTCGATATCGCCGCCGCGACGCACGCCTACCCGACATACGGCGACGGGGTCTGGAAGGCAGGCATCGAGCACGTGCAGAGCGGGCTGCGCAGGCCCACTGTGCGCCGCATTACCGGCCTGCTGGGATCAGTACGCCGACGCTGGATGTCGCGCTGAGTCGCCGATCACCTGGCCGGCACATGCGGATCGCTGGTCGCGTTATGCAGATGCACGGACTTGGCAGCCATGGCGTCCTCGGGGACGCTGCCGGATATGCCCCGTCATGACTGCTCGAACGAACCCCGTGGGCACCGGCGCAAGCCGCGGCTGCGCAGGTATGGGCCGGCCGCCCGGTGGTACGACGTGCTGTCCCTGGAACGGCCCGTCTACCGGGCGCCGCGCATCCGCGGCATCGGCAGGCTCGACTTACAGCCGGGCGACCGCATTCTCGACATTGCCTGCGGAACCGGCCTCAATTTCCCGCTGCTGGTCGAGGCCGTCGGGCCGCTGGGGTGTGTCGTCGGCATCGACGCCAGCGCGGCGATGCTGGCCGGAGCGCGTCGGCGCGTTGCCGGCAACGGATGGACGAACGTCACCATCGAGCATGGCCAGGCGGCGGAGCTGTCTCGCTTGCTCGCCGGGTCTCCCCCATTTGATGCGGTCGTCATCACCTACGCACTCTCCATCGTCGGTTCATGGAGGCAGGTGTTCGAGCAGGCGATCGCAGAGCTGAAGCCGGGTGGCCAGCTGCTGGTCATCGACTTGGCCCTGCCGACCGGTTGCTGGCGCGTCCTTACTCCGCTGGCGTGGCTCGCGTGTTTTGCCGGCGGCGTCCAGCGCTCGCGTCGCCCGTGGCGACTGGTGGCCGAATCGCTGCACGGGCCTTGTCATGAGGTGCACCGAGGTGGCCACGTGCACATCGCCTGGGGACGCCAACCCTGAGGCGACTACCCGAGGCGGTGGCCAGGCCGCCGGCCGCGCCGGCTGAGAGGCCGACCACAGTGACGGCCGCGGCTTCTGCCCACACGAATGCTCCGACCTGCCGCCCGGTGGCACCCAGCGCCGTGGAGATGGTGGATGTCCGCCGTCGTTCCGCCAGCCCGAGCCACAGCGTCAGGCCCGTTGCCGCAGCCGCCAGTGCGAGGGCGTTGGCCAACAGGAAGCTGTCCCGGGGTGCGGTCGGGAACTCCTGAGCGACGCCGATGTAATGGAAGGGCACGTCGACGTAGCTTGGTCTTGCCGTTCTGCAGCCGCAGGGTCACCGAATCGTTCGGCAGGAGCTGGAAGTCCTTGACAGTCTCGGCCGACACGAGCAGCGCGTCCGGCTGGACCGCGAGCGTCTTCTTCAACTGGCGAGCAGTGCCGCGGGTCGCTGCCCTTCGTGACACGCTCCATCACCGGCGGGCAGACATGGCCATGTACGCCGCTACGCCGCGAAGCGCGCGGGCGGCGACGATCTGCACGTCTTCGGTCCGGAGTTGGGAAACGCCTAGAGTTTCGGTTGACGGGTTCTGCGCAGTGACCCGAGCGGAGCCCGGTACGGTTCATCTACCCACATGCGATTGTCACCGGGAGACCTCCATGGCTCGCACGCCCCTCGCCCGCCTACTCGCCTCAGCCTGGCAGCGCGTCGATGCCGAGATGGGCGACACCGTCTCCGACGCCCGCGGCCTGACGCGACGGGAACTGATGGTGCGGGCCGGCGCCATCGGTGTCGGGGCTGCCGCTGCCTCGTCGATCGGTGGATTGACCGCCCCCGCAGCCTTGGCAGCCGCCCCACAGATCACGGTTGTTGGCGGCGGGCTCGCCGGTCTGTCTGCGGCGTACCAACTCAAGAGGGCCGGCTTCGTCGCCCAGGTGTACGAGGCCTCGACACGCGTCGGAGGTCGCTGCTGGACCTACGCGCCGGGCGAATTCGCGGGAGGGCAGATCAGCGAGCACGGCGGCGAGCTGATCGATCAGAACCACACAGAGCTGCGCCACCTGGTGCAGGAACTCGGCTTCGATCTCGACAATCTGGTGGCAGCGGAGCCCAGTGGCACCGAGATGCTCGGACACTTCTTCGGTCAGCCCTACACCTACGCCGAAGCTACCGCCGACCTCAAGAAGATCTGGCAGCAGATCCACCGGGACGTATCCGCGGCGAGCTACCCCACGCTGTACAACAACTACACGCAGCGCGGCTGGGAACTCGATCACACCAGCCTGTATGACTATCTCGAGATGTACGTACCACGCGGTCATCGATCGCCACTGGGGCAACTGCTCGACGTCGCTTACAACATCGAGTACGGCGCAGAGACCCGGGAACAGTCGTCGCTCAACATGCTTTACCTGCTGGCATATTCCGGCCAAGGCCAGATGCGCATCTTCGGCCCTTCGAACGAGAAGTACCACGTGCGCGGCGGCAACGACCAGGTGACCACAGGGCTCGCCGGCAAGCTCGCTGGGCAGATCACGACAGGTGTGGCCTTGACCGCAATCGCGCGGAACCGGACCGGCAGCTACCTGCTCACCTGGTCGAACGGCACGACGACCGTCGCCGACCGGGTCGTTCTCGCTCTGCCGTTCTCCCTGCTGCGCAAGGTGGACTACTCCAAGGCCGGCTTCAACCCCATCAAACGCAAGGCAATCGCCCACTCGTCGATGGGGGCCAACGCCAAGCTGCATCTGCAGTTCGATGAACGCGTCTGGTACGACCACGATTGCAACGGCGAGACGTATTCGGACCGCGGCTACCAGAGCAGCTGGGAAGTTTCACGAGCACAACCGGACAGGCGCGGATTGCTGGTCAACTACAGCGGCGGCGATTACGCCAAGACGTTCTCCCCTGCCAACGGCTCACCGACCGAGCGCGCCACCGAATTCCTGCGCCAGATCGAACCGGTGCTACCAGGCATCACTGCTTCGTGGACCGGGCTGGCCTACATCGACGACTGGTCGAGTAACCCATGGTCGCTTGGCTCCTACTCCTATTGGAAGGTCGGTGCCTACACCGGGTTCTCCGGGGCGGAGCGGGAGGCCAGCGGTGCGTGCCATTTCGCCGGTGAGCACACATCCATCGATTTTCAGGGATATCTCAACGGCGCGGTGGAGTCGGGCTACCGCGCCGCCGCCGAAATCCTCGCTGCTTACAAGTAGTCGCCTACGAGGGACACCCCCTAATCCGCACCCCGATAACGACCGCGACCATCGCTGGCCACGGTGCCATAAAGGGCAAGCACGCGATCGACCAGGGCGGGCCACGAGTAGCGCTCCAGTGCCGCGCGGCGGGCTGCCTCCCCGCGCCGAACGCCCTCGGCTGGATCGAGTGCTACCTCGACCATGGCGGCGGTCAGCGCCGCACGGTCGTCGGGCGGAACGAGCCACCCGGTGTGCCCCGGGTCGACGATCTCAGCCGGCCCGAAAGCACCCACGGCGACCGGAGGCAGTCCGCACGCCATCGCCTCGACGAGCACTTGGCCGAACTGCTCCCGGACCGACGCAAGAGTGATGACATCCGACGCAGCCAGAAACTCAGGTAGGGCATCGTGGCCATGCCATCCCGCAAAGAAGACGTCCTCCGCACCGATCCGTTCCACCGTCTCCACGGGGTGCTCGCCTTCCCACTCCCCCGGATAGCCCCCGAGAACAACCAGCGGAAGCCGGGCGCCGTACTGCGCGCGCGCCGCATGATGCGCTTCGATCAGCAGCGGTAGCCGCTTCACCTCGGTGAACCGCCCGACGTACAGCAGCGTCGGCCCCGGTCCGCCGAAAGCAGCGAGGTCGCTTTCGGTGTAGCTGATCACCGAGCCGTCCGGGCGCTGGCCCCGCGGTTCGTCGACGAGGAAACGTCTCCAGTGCGCCAACCGATCGGCAGGGCGCGGCTGGAAGAGCTCGGGTTCGAAACCGTTCGGTACGACGACCGTGCGCTCCCGCGGTACGCCAAGGAGTGCCTCGACACGGTCGACCTGGCTGGCCGAGATCAGCAGCAGGCGTGCGCACCGGCCCGCCCACCCGCGCATTCGCTCCGCCCACGCGTCGGCGAACTGCCAGGAAACGGGTGCTCCGCGGGCGATCGCCTCCAGCAGCAACAGCTCCGTGCCGTGCAGATGACCGATGACCGGAACGTCCGGCGCGACGCGTTGTGCCGCCTCGTTCAGCGGCGTCAGGTGGTGGAGATGGAGTACGTCGGCCGTGGCTGCGCCTGCGCCCGCGAGAGCCGCCGACCACGCGGCGACCTGATGCTCGAACGTCCGGTCGTCGACCGACGCGAAGACGCGATCAGCAGCGCCCGGCCGGTCCTCGTACGACGCGTGCAGCGGAACGGCCGCCAGCAACGGGTCCGGGCTGGCCATCGCATCCGTCATGTCGAACGGTCGCGCATCGAGACCGTCGTAGAACATTGCCGCGTCGCCATGGCCATCGGGGGCACGCACCGATCCGCTGACGATGGTTGTTGCCCACCCCTTGGCGGTGGCACCGCCGGCTATCGCGCGGGCGACGTGCGCGGATCCGCCGCGCGGAAAGAACTGCAGGCCCATCACGACTCTTCGGCTGCTCATCGGTCGCGAACCTAGCAGCGCCAACCCGGTAGCCACCTGTTCGGCGATCCGCGAGGCCGCTGCGTCCTCAGAGCTGGCCGCCGCGGTGCGGACGTCGACCCGGGCGACCGAATTGCATGCCCCCGTGCATCACGCAATTCGGCCACCCGGGTCACCACGCCCGCCGCGCGACGGGCGCCGAGCGGTGGCGCCGCTGCTAGCAGCAGACCGGTGGGATCCTCGCCAGCACCGCTGCGCCACCGCCAGTCGGAGTCGTCTCAAGGAAGCCACCCCCGACTGCCAGCGCAAGCGCGATACCGAGCGCGGCAAACATCCTCTTGGCCATTGTGACTCCTCATGTCAGAGATATTGACAAGATGAGTCAAGACATTGTCATCTCTAGAGTCAATGGGTGCCGCGACCGACGGGGTCCACACCACACGTGACTTTCGTGGGAGGAGCGCGAGATGCCAGCCACGGGCGATGATCTCAACAGGCCAGACAAGCTCGGCCAGCGGTTGCGCCGCCGCCGTCTCGAGCTGCGGATGTCACAGACCGACGTCGCCGGCGAAGTACTTTCGCCGAGCTACGTGTCGCTGCTCGAATCGGGCAAGCGGACGCCGACAGCCGACGTACTCGAAGTTCTCGCCCAGCGGCTCGACTGCACTACGTGCTTCCTGCTTAGAGGTGAGGAGGCCGAGCGCTACGAGGTCGCTCGGCTGACGGTGACCTACGCGGAGCTGGCGACGCGCAATGGCGAAGCCGCGGACGCGCTCGACCAACTCGACCGGCTGCTGCAAGGCGACGGGTTCCCCGGCGACAGCGCCGACTTGAGTCGGCGCGCACATCGAGTACGCGCTCACGCCCTCGAGTCTCTCGGTCGGCTCGAAGAGGCCGTCGTCGAGCTCGAGCAGCTCGTCGCGCAGGCTGAGGCGGCCGGTGATGCCACCGAGCTCGTCCGGCTGAGCATCGACCTCGCGCGCTGTTACCAAGAGAGCGGCGACGTCTCTCACTCACTGGACATCAGCCGTTCGGCGCTCGCCAGGATCGAGGCGCTCGGGCTCAATGGCTCCGACGTGCACGCCGAGCTGGCCTCGACCGTCGTCGGCACCTACTTCATCCGCGGCGATCTGACGCACGCGGCCGCGCTGGTCAGGAAGGCCCTCGCCGACGTTGGAGCGCGCGGCTCGGCGAAGGCGCGAGCGGCAACGTTCTGGAACGCCAGCGTGGTAGCACAGGCGACCGGTCGCATCTCCGACGCGCTGGTGCTTGCGGAGAAGGCGCTGGCGCTCTACGCCGAGGGCGACGACGAGCGCGCCCTCGCCCGACTCCGGGTTGCGTATGGGTGGCTGATGCTCCGAGCGACGCCGGCTCAGCCGAAAGCCGCGCGCGACCTGCTGCTCGCCGCGCACGCCTCGCTCGAGGAGGTGGGCAGCGCGGTCGACCTCGCTTACTGCGAGACCGAACTCGGACGCGTCTGGCTACTGCTCGGCCGCCCCAAGTCCGCGCTGTCGTACGCCGACCAGGCTGCGGAGCGTCTAGGAGAGGCGCCACGCCTCGAGACGGCGTACGTCGCGCTGGTCCGCGGCGCCGCGCTGCTCGCCCTCGACCGCCGTGACGAGGCCGTCGCCAACTACCGCAGCGCCGCTCGCCTGCTGAGTTCCCTGGAACTCTCCCGGCTGGCCGCCGGTGCGTGGCGCGAGCTTGCCGACGCGTTCGCCAACCTCGCACTGTTCCAGGATGCCGGCCTGGCCTACCAGCAGGCGCTGACGGAGGCGGGCGTCCCGGCCGCGCCGGACATGCTGCCCGATCAGCTCGACCCCGCCACCGACTCGGCTGGCGCTCCACGCACCGCGCGAAGGACGCGCTGACATCGAAAGTGACGTCGGTGGCTGGTCTGAGCCCGGCCGATGGTAGAGAGTAGAAGGCCAGGCCCCGTTCGGCTCCCCCGTGCCGGACGGGGTCTGACCCGCTATCGGGGGGTCATCACACAGAATTCATTGCCGTCGGGATCGGCCAGCACCACCCAGCTGACCTCGCCCTGTCCGATGTCGAGGCGGGTCGCCCCGAGAGACACGAGACGGTCGACCTCCGCTTGCTGATCACCGTGGACGTGTGGAGCGAGGTCGAAATGCAGCCGTCGCTTTCCGGTCTTCGGCGTCAGTGGCGGACCGCCCCACGTGATCTTCGGACCTCCGTGAGGTGAGCGGATCGCGGTCTCTTGGTCCTGATCCCACACCAACGGCCAGCCCAGCGCTTCGCTCCAGAAGTACCCGACCTCCACCGAACCGTCGCACGCGAGCGCTCCGATGAACCCGCAATCGGCAAGGAAGTTGTTGCCCGGTCCGATCACGCAGAACTCATTGCCTTCGGGGTCGGCCAGCACCACATGACCTTCCTCCGGGCGTTGACCAACGTCGATGTGGCGGGCGCCGAGGCCGAGCGCCTTGTCTACCGTCTGTCGCTGGTCCTGGAGGGACGCGCTCGTCAGATCGAAGTGCATGTGGTTCTGGCCGGCCTTCTGCTCATCGGTCGACAAAAAGCGCAGCCGGAACCCGGTGTCGTCGCTGGGGATCAGCGCGATGCCGTCGTCGCGGTCCTGGACCGACTCCCACCCCAGAAAATCGGCCCAGAAGCGCGAGAGCCGAACCGGGTCATTCGCATCGAAGCAAAGAGAAACGAGTACACACCTCACGCCGCTTCCCCTCTCGAGAATTCAGGTCGTCATGCGCATCATCGTGTCCTGTGCGTCAACTGCTTTCGCGTCATGTCCGGCGCCGACGGCTCGTCGAGATGACGAGGTCGAACTCACGTCCCTTCGACCGTTGCGGCAGACACGCGCTTGCGCAGTGACGCTCGGGGTCGCCCACTCTCTGTCGCGTTGCGTCTAGCAGTGCCGAGTCGGACGTCGTCCAGGCCGGGGCGGCTCCGCGCTGCAGTGACCGAACTTCATTGGAATCGGTCCGTGTTTCGATTCTTGTAAGGACGCGGGTTCTTGCGGCAACCCGGGCGGTGCGGTTGCATCGGCCGATGGATACCGACGAGCGGGCCAGCATGCCGACCCGCAAGCAGGACACGGCCGAAGAGCCGCTCGACTCATCGCGCCGCGCTCGCGTCGCGCTGGCCACTCTTCGGGTCGGCGTTGGCTTGATGTGGGTTCAGAACGCCGGCTGGAAGCGGCCGCCGCACTTCGGTGCTGACGGCGACCCGGTCAGCGGCCTGCGCAAGTTCACTGGATACGCCGTAGAGCATCCGGTCTTCCCGCCCTACGCGTGGGTCGTCGACAACGTCGTACTGCCCCACTTCACCATTTTCGGCTGGCTGGTGCTGCTCGCGGAGGCGTCCATCGGGGCCTTCCTCCTGGTCGGGCTCGGCACCCGCTTGTGGGCGGTGATCGGCCTGTTGCAAAGCCTCGCGATCACCCTCAGCGTGCTGAACGCCCCGCACGAATGGCACTGGTCGTACTTCCTCATGCTGCTGGCGCATGGGGCGTTGTGGGCTACCGCGGCCGGTCGAGCCTTCGGCCTCGACGGCGCACTCCGACCACACTGGCGCCGGTCCCCCGGCCGCCTCGCGGCAATTCTGATGAGGCTCTCGTGAGCCGGGAGCCGCTCGACCGGGCGGCCGTCGGGCTGGGCGCCGCAGGAGTCATCGCGGTCATCATGGTGCTGACGAACGGCGACCCGTGGCAGCTGGTCCGGGTCGGCCCCGTAGCGTCGATCCTCACCGTTGTACTGGGCGGTGTCGCGATTGCCGGCGGCCGCCTCGGTCGACCGCCGCTCATCCTGGCAGCCGGCGCCGGCTACCTCGGCGCGGCGCTGCTGCAGCTCGTGCAGTTCGGCCGCTCTTCCAATTGGGTCGGCGGCGACGGTTCGACGTTCTCGTTCTTCCTCGGCCTGGGCGTAGGTCTCATCGTTGTCGCCACCACGCGCAGCTCCATCACCGAACATGTGCCCAACCAACCGTAAGGACACCGAATGCAGCTAGACGACCAGCTCGAGCCGGTGCTGAAAGTAGCGCGCGACAACGCACGCTATGTCGACAGCGCGGCCGAATTTCCGGTTGCGACGGTGGATGCGCTGCGGGCGAGCGGTCTGCTCGGCCTGACCCTGCCGGTTGACATCGGCGGCCTCGGCGCCGGGCCGGTCGAGTTCTCGGAGGTACTGAGCAGCTTGGCCGGCGCATGCGGCTCGTCGGCAATGATCTACCTGATGCACGTGAGTGCATGCATGTCCATCGCCGGCGCACCGCCCCCGTCGCTCCCTGACCTGCTCAGCGAGCTCGCATCAGGTCGCGCACTCGGCACGCTTGCCTTCAGCGAGAAGGCATCGCGGTCGCACTTCTGGGCGCCGCTGTCGCGCGCCACCGATGAGGCAGGCGATGTCCGACTTCACGCGGACAAGAGCTGGGTGACGTCCGCCGGGCACGCCGACGTCTGCCTCGTGTCAACCGGCTCTGTGGGCGACCCGGCGGCGATCGATGTGTACGCCGTCCCCGCCGGCTCCCCCGGCGTGG
>JBDSAK010000072.1:0-5069 GCA_039922195.1 Mycobacteriales bacterium | reverse complement strand
GACGCCGAGGAGCCGCTGCTCTACCACACCGGGATGCGTCAGGTCTTTCCCCGGGTACGCGAGGCGGTCGAGAAGGTGTTGCCGGTCGAGCGACTGCGCTGGATCGCCTTTGCGCATGTCGAGGCCGACGAGTGCGGAGCGGTCAACGAGTTCCTCGAGGCCGCGCCGCAGGCGCAGGTCGCGCATGGCGCGCTGGGCGTTGCGCTCTCCTTGAACGACATGCTCGACCGGCCGCCGCGCGGATTGGCCGATGGTGAGGTGCTCGACATCGGCGGTGCCGGCTTGCGCCGCACCGTGATGGAGGTTGCCACACCGCACGTGCCGCACAACTGGGAGTCGCACGTGTTCTTCGAGCAGGAGACCCGCACGCTGTTCTGCGGTGACCTGTGCACGCAGCTCGGTGACGGCGCACCTGTCACCGACCACGATCTGCTTGAGGCGGCCATCGCCGCCGAGGAGACGTTCTGGCAGACCTCGATGGGGCCGGCGATCCCGGCGGCGTACCGGCGGCTCGCTGACCTCGAGCCGGCCACCCTGGCGGTCATGCACGGCTCGTCCTACAACGGCGACTGCTCGCGGCTGCTGCGCGATCTCGCCGACGTGTACGAGCACCGGTTCAGCTGTCACGCCGCGACAGTCCCCGCCCAGGCGCTGCCCGGCCACGACGCACCGGTTGGAGCGGGTCGATGACGGCGACGGCGACTGTGAGTACGACGTCCGCACGGCGGCCGGCGCTCGACCGGACGACCGCGATGCGACTCGCTGCCACCGAGTACGACCGCTTCCTGACGCAGCTCCGCGGGCTCCGGCCTGAAGACTGGACGAAGCCGACTGATTGCCCCGGCTGGGATGTGCGTGCACTGGTCGGCCACGTCGTCGGCATGACGGAGATGTCGGCCTCCCTGCCCGAGCAGTTCCGGCAGATGCGGGCGGCGGGAAAGGCGGGGGGCGAGTTCATTGACGCACTCACCGCGCTTCAGGTCGCCAAGCACGCCGGCGATACCACTGAGCAGCTGGTTTCGCGGTACGCCGTTGTCGGACCCAGGGCGGCCAGGGCGCGCCGGCACGCTCCGGGCTTCGTGCGCAGCCGGCCGATGCCGGACCAGCAGAAGGTCGGGTCGTCTCGAGAGACGTGGACCTACGGCTACTGCATCGACGTGATCCTGACCCGTGACACCTGGATGCACCGGCTGGATGTGGCGACAGCGGCTGGGCTGGCACTCGAGCTCGACGGCGAGCACGACGGCGTACTCGTCGACGACGTTGTCAGGGAATGGGCCGGGCGACACGGCCAACCGTGCACCGTGCAGCTGAGCGGCCCAGCCGGTGGGCGTTGGGATTTCGGCTCCGGCGGGACCGCGGTGTCAGAAGACGCGGTGGACTTCTGCCGCAGCTTGTCCGGCCGAGGCGTGCCCGCCCTCGGAACCTACGTGCCGTTCTAGCTGCGCTCGTCACCCGGGCAAGCACGACTTGGGCTAGCGCTGCACCCGGGCGCCACCGCCGCGCACGAGGCGTTCGACTTCGGCGAGGGATGCCATCGACGTGTCGCCGGGGGTGGTCATGGCGAGCGCGCCGTGCGCGGCGCCGTACTCCACCGCTGCGGCTACGTCGCGCAGTTCCATCAACCCGTAGATCAACCCGGACGCGAAGCTGTCGCCGCCGCCGACCCGGTCGAAGATCTCCAAGCCGTCCCGGCGTACCGACTCGTGGAACACCCCGCCGGACCAGGCGATCGCGGCCCAATCGTTGACGCTCGCAGAGCGCACAGTTCTCAGCGTCGTCGCGATGACCGAGAAGTTCGGGAACGCACCGGTCACCTCACCGATCATGGCCTTGAAGTTGCCCGCGTCGATCTCGCGCAACGACTCGTCGGTGTCAGGTACGGCGAACCCCAGCGACGCCGTGAAGTCCTCCTCGTTGCCGATCATCACGTCGACGTGTGCCGCCAACCGGCGGTTCACCTCCTGCGCCCGGGGCTGCCCGCCGAACTCCGCCCACAGCGACGGCCGGTAGTTCAAATCGAACGAGACAATGGTGCCGTGCGCGCGCGCCGCGACCATCGCCGCCTCGACCACATCGGGAGTCGTCTCCGACAACGCCGCATAGATCCCGCCGGTATGCAGCCACCGCACGCCCAACACACCGAACAGGTGAGCCCAGTCGACATCTGCCGGTCGCAATTGTGACGCCGCGGTCCGTCCCCGGTCAGAGACACCTACCGCGCCGCGGGCACCGAAACCGCGCTCGGTGAAGTTGAGCCCATTGCGCACCGAACGACCGAGCCCGTCGTAGGGCACCCAGCGGATGAACGACGTGTCCACGCCGCCCTGGCAGATCAGATCCTCGACCAGCCGGCCTACGTCGTTGTCGGCCAGCGCGGTCACCACCGCAGTCCGCTGCCCGAAGCATTTGCGCAGTCCGCGTGCGACGTTGTATTCGCCGCCGCCTTCCCACACGTCGAATTGCCGCGTCGTCCGAATCCGGCCCGACCCGGGATCCAGGCGCAGCATCACTTCCCCCAGCGACACGGCGTCGTACCGGCAATCCGCGGCCGGCCGGATCGCCAGCGTCATCAGGCGATGGCCAGCACGACGAGGGTCATGTGGTGGTAGCCGTGCATACCCCGCGTTCGGGCGATCTCGCCGTAGGTGTAGAGCCCCGAGAGGGCAGCACCGCCAGCGCTTTCGGCGATGATGGACAGCTCCTCCTTGATGCCCGCATCGCCCAGCGCGAGATAGCGGCCGAGGCAATCGAAGGCCATCACCGCGATGGGCCGCCGGTCGCCGAGAACGCCCATCGCCTCGTCGCACGCTTCCCGCGTTGCTGCGATCACTGACGACGTGTCTCCGCGCATCGCCCAGGCTTGCCCACCCTGGGGCAGCTCGCCGGAACAGCTCAGCGAGCGGTTGGCGAAATCGGGCTGGGCATCGACTCCCCGGACCTCCCCGCCGGTACGCCGCTTGATGCTCAGTGGTCGGGTCGCCGCGAACGCCCGGAACGCCGCGAGATCGGTGTACGCCTCGGCGGGAGCCACCAGGCGGTCGAGATAGGCATCGAGTGCCGGCCGTCCGTCGAGAGAGAACACGCGCCCATCGACGGACTTGGTGATGGTCATCGGCTCGCCGACCGGCTGCCAGCCGTGCCGTGTCCCGATGCAGAAGGGCGCATCCGAGGAGATCAGCGCGCCGACCACGCGCGGGTGAGCACGACGTTGTTGTGGAACTGCGCCGTGCTCTCCATCTTCTCGTCGTCACCGGCCGCACCTCCCACCAGCGGCACGCTCTCGCCGAGGACCGTGTAGACCCCACGGACTACTGCCTCGTGATTGGGCGAGAGACCATCGATGAGCATCAGGAACAGCTGGTTGTCGCCGGCCGGTATCGCCGCGCGGCCGGTGCCGGCGATCTTCGTGCCGGCGGCATGGCCACCCACCGACAAGGGCGAAGAGCTCGTCGAGACCGTGAAGCCGGGTCCACCCAGAATGGTCACCGAGACACTGGATCGGCTCAGGCCGGCAGTGCCGATCTGGCCGGCGGAGGTGCAGCCGACCAGCGGTGCGTCCCCGGTCTCCTGGCTGATCGCGGAGAGCAGTACCGGGAGGTCGTACGAGTCGGACGCGAAAACGACGACGAGCTTGGGGTCGGAGCTGTGCATGGCGGCGCGCGCGGCGGCCGATCCCGCCTGCCTGGCATCCGGCAGCGCACTGGTCCCGACCCCGACCCACCGCATTGTTGTGTCGCTGTCAGTCATGTGGGCCTCTCGTTGCGCCATGGGCGATCAGGTGATGTCGGCGATGACCGTCTTGAGCTGCGTGTAGTCGTCGAGCCCGAACGCGCCGAGCTCGCGGCCCCAGCCGGACTCCTTGTATCCCCCGCGCGGCAGGGTCACGTCGTCGGCGTGCCACGTGTTGATCCACACGGTGCCGGCACGCAGCCGGGCAGCAACGCGGTGCGCCTTTCCGATATCGCGTGACCAGACACCCGCGGCGAGACCGTAGCGGCTGGCGTTGGCCAGCCCGACCACTTCGTCGAGCGAGTCGAACGGCACGGCGGTGACGACGGGTCCGAAGATCTCCTCGCGCTGCACCGCCATGTCCTCGCTGACGCCGGTGAGCACCGTCGGCGAGACGAAGTAGCCGCGGTCCCGCGCCCTGTCTCCGCTGCCCGCCGCGGCCACCGCGCCGGCCTCGATCCCTTGGCGCACATAGCCGAGCACCTTCTCGTGCTGCTCCTGGGAGACCAGTGGTCCCATGTCGGCGTCGGTGTCGAAACCGCTGCCGAGGCGCACCTTGCCGGCCGCAGCCGCGATGCCCGCAACGACCTCGTCGAAGACCGGTCGCTCGATGTAGAGCCGCGCCGCGTTGACGCAGCACTGACCCTCGTTGAAGAAGCCGCCGAGCACGGCGCCGGCGATTGCTGCGTCGAGGTCGGCGTCCGCGAAGATGACGTTGGGCGCCTTGCCGCCCAGCTCGAGCGACACCGTCTTGAGGTTGGCGGCGGCCGATCGCGCGATCGCCTTGCCCGTTTCGGTCGATCCGGTGAACGCCACTTTGTCCACGCCGGGATGCGCCACCAGCGCAGCACCCGTTTCACCGAATCCTGGTACGACGTTGACGACGCCCGGCGGCAACCCCGCGTCGAGCAACAGCTGACCGAGCATGAGTGCGGACAGCGGTGTCTGCTCCGCGGGCTTGAGCACCACGGTGTTGCCGGCGGTCAACGACGGCACGATCTTGAACGCCGCCATCAGGAACGGGAAGTTCCACGGCACGATGCCGGCCACCACGCCCAGCGGCTCGCGCCGCGTGTAGGCGTGATAGATCCGGTCGGTCGAGGACATCGGGATCGTCGTGCCCTCGATCTTCGTGGCCCAGCCGGCGAAGTACCGGAACAGTTCGGCCGCGACCTGGATGTCACCGCGGGCCGCACTCACCAGCTTGCCATTGTCCAGCGATTCCACCTGCGCGAGGTCGTCCAGCGACGCCTCGATCAGATCCGCGACCTTCCAGAGCAGCTTGCCCCGGTCGCGCGGCGTCGTACGGCTCCACGGTCCGTCCTCGTACGCCGTTC
>JBDSAK010000071.1:0-8222 GCA_039922195.1 Mycobacteriales bacterium | reverse complement strand
TCGGTCGCGACCGTCACCGATCCCAACCTCGCGCCGTTCGGCACCGGTATCCGCGCGGGTGCGCGTGTTGTCATGCTCTCCAGCGCGCGGTATCCGACGCTCGATGCGACGCAACCGGCGGTGTTCTCGCGGCCGATCGTCGCCGACCTCTTGCAGGTGCGGCTGGGCTTCCGCGGCGTCGTGATGACCGACGACATCGGCGCCGTGATTGCGCTGCGCGCCGTACCTCTTGCCCAGCGCGCCATCAAGTTCATCAACGCCGGCGGGCACCTGGTGCTGAGCGTGCGCACCGCGGACGCGGCTCCTCTGTCGAATGCGCTGATGGCGCAGGTGGCCAAGGATCCGCTCTTCCGCCACCGCATCGACGTGGCCGCGATGCGCGTCGTGCAGAGCAAGATCGACGCCGGACTCGCCTCCTGCGGCTGATTCTCGCGTGATCGGTTAGCGTCGGCGGTCGCTGAACCGATCGAAGGGACGCACCCCGTTGGACGCCGTACTGCTGGTCGGGGGTCAGGGCACTCGGCTGCGCCCGCTGACCACGACGACTCCCAAGCCGATGCTGCCGACCGCGGGCGTGCCGTTCCTGACGCACCTGCTGGCGCGCGCTCGCGACGCCGGGGTCGACCACGCGATCCTCTCGACGGCGTACAAGCCAGAGGTCTTCGAGGGCTACTTCGGCGACGGCTCGGCGTTCGGCCTGAAGATCACCTACGTCACCGAGGTCGAGCCGCTCGGCACCGGCGGCGGCATTCGCAACGTCGCCGACCACCTGCGCGGCGAGGACTTCCTCGTCTTCAACGGCGACGTGCTCGCCGGCGTCGACCTGCGCGCGCTGGTCGCCCGGCACCGCGCGGGCGAGGCCGACGTCACGCTGCACCTGACCGAGGTCGACGACCCGCGCGCCTTCGGCATGGTCCCGCTCGACGCCGAAGGCCGGGTCACCGCGTTCCTCGAAAAGCCGGAGCGTCCCGCGGACATCGTCACCAACCGGATCAACGCCGGCTGCTACGTCTTCGCCCCGTCGGTACTCGAGCGGATCGAACCGGGTCGGTTCGTGTCGGTCGAGCGCGAGGTGTTCCCTGCGCTCTTGGCCGACGATGCGCGCGTGCTCGGCTTCGTCGACAGCGGCTACTGGCTCGACCTCGGCACGCCCGCGGCGTTCGTGCAGGGTTCGGTCGACCTCGTGCTCGACCGGGTCGCGTCGAGCGCTGTGCCCACGGGGAGAGCGGGCGGCGTACTCGTCCTGCCGACTGCCGAGATCGGGGCGCATGCCAGCATCAGCGACGGTACGACGATCGGTGCGGGCGCGACGATCGGTGCGGGAGCGGTCGTCGATGCATCGGTCGTCTTCGACGACGTCGTCATCGACGCAGGCGCAACCATCCGCAACTCCGCGATCGGCCGCGGCGCGACCATCGGTGCGGACTCCATGCTCGACGGTGTGGTGATCGGCGACGGCGCGCGCATCGGCGCCGGCAACGAGTTGCTGCACGGCATGCGCGTCTGGCCGGGCGAGGTCATCGCGGACGGCGCGGTCAGGTTCTCCGCGCCGTCCTGATCGGGCTTAGATCTGCCCGCCTCGTTCCGGGGCGACCTCGCTGTCGGCGTTCTTCTTCACGAAGGCTTCGATCGCCTCACCGGACGGCGCCCCGCACGCCTGCCGATGACCCCACGAGGTGAGCACGATGTGCTTGTCGTCGGCGAAGTCGCCGCGCTCCCAGGGCACCACGATCAGGCGCAAGCTCTTGTTGACCCCGGCGACACCGATCTTGCGCAGCGCCTTCACCTGGTCGTCGGGAACCGTCTTGTCGTACCAGACGATGACGCCCCCGTGCTCGAGGCTGTGCACCGCCCGCTCCGGCGGTGAGCTTGCCGACCGCGCAAAGAAGCCGGTGCCCTGGCCGAGGACGCCGCCGGCGGAGTGCCTGCCGCCGGAGGGAGGGGACACGGCGTAGTCGACGCGCTCGCCCTCCTGGGAGTGATCGCCCCCGGCCGGAATCGGGTTGTCCGTCGTCTCTGCCGAGCAGTTCGCGTCGGCCGCCTTGACGCCGAAGTTCGCGACCGGCAGCTTCGCATCGCGCTCGTCGGCCTTGCGCTCGGTCTTCAGCCGCTGATCCTTGAGCACGGCCGGTGTCACGACCGCGGCGATCAGGCCGAGGCCGAGAAGGGTGGCAATTCCCACAGTGACGAGCGTCTTGCGGCGTTCCCGCGACCGCTGTTCGCGCTTGAGCTCCTCCAGCTTGCGTTTGCGGTCAGCCTTCGGGTCGACGATGCGCTTGGCCACGAGCGAAATCCTTCAGTCAGCGTGGGGGGACTTCCGGTGGGCGAGTCTAGGCGAGCACGCGCGAATTCGGCGTGCTCCAGGTGAGAACGGTCAGACGGGAAAGCCGCGTTCCTGGAGGCCAGGCGCGTCGGCGCGAGCGTTGACGAAGGATTCCACGACCGCACCGGACACGCGGGTGCAGCGCCTCGTCACGCCCCACGACGTGAGCACGAAATGCCGGCCGCCCGGGAACTCACCGCGATCCCACGGTACGGCGACGAAGCGCAGCTTCTTCGCCCCGGCCGCCGCCGCCACCTGCTGGAGCGCGGCGACCTCTGAGTCCGGCAGCGCAGCGTCGTACCAGCCGACGACCATCCCGTGCTCCAGGTCATGAACGCCCCGCTCCGGCGACGGCAGCTCCAGACGTGGGTAGAAGTGGTCCTTGCCGGTGGACAGCGTCTTCCCGGAGTGCGGTCCGCCCGACGGCGGCAACGCGTCGTACTCGAAGCTGCCGTTGACGTGCTTGGTCCAGTCGTCGGCGGGGGTCACGACCTCATCCTGGGTGCAGCCGGCCTCGGCCGGCGTGACCGCGGGCGCTGCGGCAGCCGGCGACGACGACGGCGCTGCCGTGGGTTGCGCTGTCTTCCGCCCGAGTCGCGGTAGGACGAACGCGCCGGCGATGAGGAACGTCACGACGAGTACGCCCGCGATGGCGATTCGGGCGCGTACCCGCTGGCGGGCCTGCTCCTGCGCGCGGGCCATCTGCTCGGCCTTGCGCGCCAGGTACGCCGCCTCGCTGCCGCGCTTGCTCTTCGCCACCAGGTTCCCGTCGTCATCGTTTGGTAGCCCGATTCTAGGGAGCCCCGCGATGCGTACGGACCGGCCGGTGGCGCACACTGGCCCCGTGCCACTGCCGACCGACGATGAGCAGGCGAGCGCCGACGAGCCGCGGACGACGACCGTGCGCGTCGCGGCGCCGTACGACCTCCTGGGCACGGTCGGCCCGCATCGGCGCGGATCCGGCGATCCCCAGATGCGCATCGACGGCTCTTCGGTATGGCGGGCGTTCCGTACGCCGATCGGTCCGGCGACGCTGCGCCTCGATCCGCGTCCGGCGGCCGGTGAGGTCACCGCGACGGCGTGGGGTCCCGGTGCTTCGTGGGCGGTGGAGCAGGCCCCGCAGCTGCTCGGCCTGGCCGATCGCCCCGACGAATGGACGCCGGCTCATCCGGTCCTGCGGCAGTTGCACCGAGCAGGGGCGCCGTTGCGGGTGGGACGCACCGGACTCGTTCTGGAGTCACTCGTGCCGTCGGTGCTCGAACAGAAGGTGACGGGCAAGGAGGCGTGGCGCTCCTGGCGTGAGCTCCTGTGGAGGCACGGCGAAGTCGCGCCCGGGCCGGTGCCCCTACGGATCCTGCCGACACCCGCCCGACTGGCGCTGCTGGCGTCCTGGGACTGGCATCGCGCCGGCGTCGAGGCGAAGCGGTCGCTCACCATCCGGTCCGCGGCGCTGCGGGCCGGCCGCGTGGAGGAGTGTGTCGCGATGGCGACATCCGATGCTCGGCGCCGGCTCGAGGCGCTGCCCGGCGTCGGGCTCTGGACCTCGGCCGAGGTCGCGCAACGCGCGCTCGGCGACGCGGACGCGGTCAGTGTCGGTGACTACCACCTGCCCACGCTCGTCGGATTCGCGTTGACGGGTACGGCGACCGACGACGACGGCATGCTCGCGCTGCTGGAGGCGGAGCGGCCGCATCGCTACCGGGCGGTCCGGCTGCTCGAACTGTTCGGCCGTCGTCCCGAACGGCGCGGTCCGCGGATGTCGCCGCGGCAGTTCCGCGGGATGTGATCCCGCGCTACTCTGAACACGTTCAATTCCGTCGTCAGAGGATCCGTCGTGCCCGAAAAGCTCGCTGACCGCCCCCGCTGGTCGTGGTACGCCGCGTGGGCCGGTGTCGGCTTCGGCATCGTCGGTGGCGTGCTCGCGATTTTCAGCATCGGGATCTTCCTGCTGGTTGCGGCGGCGTTCGGCGCCGGTCGCCTGCTGGGCATCCGCAGCGCGCGGGCCAGCGCCGCAGGACTCATCAGCGGCATGGGCCTCCCGCTGTTGCTGATCGCGTTCATCAACCGCCACGGGCCAGGCACGTGGTGCACCAGCAGCTCGACGCCGACGTCGAGGACCGAGTCGTGCAGCGAGCAATGGAATCCGTGGCCGTGGCTCGGCTTCGGGGTGCTGATGGTCGCGATGGGTGCCATCGAGTTCGCCTGGCGTCGGCGTCGTGCCGATGAGCGGCCGGCCGGGGAACTGGCAGTGACTCAGCGTTCGACGACGTAGCGCCGTCCGTCGCGGGCGGTTCGTGGTGGCGGCTGCACGGCGGGTGTGCCGATGGCGACGGTGCCCATCGGCTCCCAGGCATCGGGCAACGCCAGGGCGCGGCGTACCGCTTCCTTGCAGAACAACGTCGTCGCGAGCCAGCACGAGCCGAGTCCTTGCGCGCTCAGCGCCACCAGGAAGTTCTCAACGGCCGCTCCCATCGAGACCAGGAACATCTCGCGCTCGGCTGCGGCACGTCGCCGGTCGACGTAGTAGTGCGCCTCGGCCATGACCACGCAGGGCACCACCAGGTACGGCGCACGGCCGAGCAGCGCATCGGATTTCGCGATCCGGCGCGCGATCACCTCGGGCGCGACGCCATCGTCGGTGAGATCTGCGGCCCATGCCTTGCGCATGGCCGTCATCAGTGTGGACCGCGCCTCGTCGGTGTCGATGAGTACGAAGCGCCACGGCACCGCGTGGTGGGGAGCGGGCGCGGTGATGGCCGCGGCCACCGCGCGCTGGATCGCGGCGGGATCGACCCGGTCGGCTGCGAAGTCGCGGACGGTCCGCCGCCTCGTCAGCACCGCGATCGGATCGGTGCCGGCAGCTCGAGCTTCCGTGGTGCCGAGTGCGAACAGGTCCTCGTCGGCCGGCCTGATCAACGGCTGCACCCCGGAATCGCTTGCGTCGTAGCGCAATCCGCGCACGACGGCGACCGGTACGCCGCGCGCCTTGCCCATCACGAGTTCGGCCGCTGACGCGATCTCGTCGACGTCGGCGACCTCCGTCATGGCGAGCTCTCGACCGCTGGAATCTGCGTGTCCGCGGTAGTCGCGAAGCGCGTCGATGCCGGCTGCGCCGATGGCGAGGTCGGTGAGGCCGCGCCGCCACGGCCGGCCGAAGGTGTCCGAGACGACGACCGCGACGGTGCGGTCGGTGAGATCACGGATCCGCGCCGCGATCGCCCGTGCGGACACATCGCTGTCGAGCGGCAGCAATGCGAGGGTGCCTTCAGGAACGTTCGACGCGTCGACGCCCGCGTTGGCCATCACGAAACCGTGCCGGGTCTGCACGATCCGCAAGGGGCCGCGGCTCGCGACTGTTCGGACGCTTTCGGATTCGACCGCTTGTTGGCGAGCCGCTTCCTGCTGCGCCGGCGTTCCGCCTGCGGGCACGAGGCGCCCCTCGGCCTTCGACACAACCTTGGAGGTCACCACGACGATGTCGCCGTCCTGGAACTCGAACCCGGTGGCGACGATCAGCGCACCGAGATCCGCCCGCTCATGGACCTCCGGAAGTCCTTGCAGCGCAAGGACTTCGAGCCGATCCGGCGCGCTTTCAGCCACGCACCCGCTCCGCGAGCAGGAGCGCCGCCTTCGCGATCGCCGCCGTCGCCTCCACGTCGGACATCCACAGTGGATGGGCCTCGACGACGACCCCGTCAACACCCTCGTCGGATGCGTCAGCGGTGTCGACCAGCCACCCGTCGAGCAGTGCCCCGCCGTAGTGCCGCGCGACGGCGTACGCCGAGCAGTCGACTCCGATCGCAGCGAGCATCTTGTCCGCCATGCCGCGCACCGGTGCGCCGCCGATGATCGGCGAGATCCCGACGACCGGAGCCGGCGTCGACTCGATTGCCGCGCGGATGCCTGGGACATCGAGAATCGTGCCGATCGACACGACCGGATTCGACGGCGGCAAGAGCACGACGTCCGCGCCGGAGATCGCCTCGACTACGCCGGGAGCAGGCGTCGCGTCGGCCGTTCCGTCGAGCCAGACTCGCTCGACGGGGACAGCTGCGTGCAACCCGACCCAGTACTCCTGGAAGTGCATCTGCTTCCCACCCGCGACGACCTGCGTCTCCACCGGTGCGTCGGTCATCGGCAGCAGGCGAAACGGAATCGCCCACCGCTGGCACAGCCGCCGGGTCACCTCGGACAGCGGCACGCCGTCCGCCAGCAGCGTGGTGCGCACCAGGTGGGTGGCCAGGTCGCGGTCGCCGAGGGTGAACCAGCCGGGCTCGCCGTACGCCGCGAGCTCCTCGGCGACGGTGAAGCGCTCATCGGCACGCCCCCAGCCCTGCTCCTCGTGAATGCCGCCGCCGAACGTGTACATGAGGGTGTCGAGGTCAGGACACACGCGCAGCCCGTGCAGCGTGATGTCGTCGCCGGTGTTGCCGATCACCGTCACATCGTCTGCGGGCACGACGGCGAGCAGGCCGCGCAGGAACCGGGCCGCGCCGATACCACCTGCGAGTACGACGATCACACGTCCAACTTACCGGGGCGCACTCAGTGAAATGACTTCTGACCGTGACGCCGCACGCTCAGCGGCGGCCGAAATCGCACGGTCATAAGTCAATTCGCTGCGGAGGGTGCGGCCGGGCCTGCCGGGGGACGTAGGGTCAGCGCGTGGGTGGGCCTGGGGTTGATGCGATGCGGCGCGCGGTGCGACGTGCGCGCGACGGGGTCGCGCTCGATGTCACCGAGGCGACCGTCCTGCTGCACGCGCGCGGCTCGGACCTCGACGACCTGTGTACGTCGGCCGGCCGGGTTCGCGACGCGGGACACGGGCGCATCGTCACGTACAGCCGCAAGGTGTTCATCCCGCTGACCCGGTTGTGCCGCGACCGCTGCCATTACTGCACGTTCGCGACGACGCCCGGTCGCGTCCCGGCGCCGTACCTGCGTCCCGACGAGGTGCTCGCCATCGCCCGCGCGGGGCAGGCTCAGGGCTGCAAGGAGGCGCTGTTCACCCTCGGAGACCGGCCCGAGGAGCGCTGGCCGCAGGCCGCGCAGTGGCTGGCGGAACGCGGCTACGCGAACACTCTCGAATACCTGCGCGCGATGGCGATCGCCGTGCTCGAAGAGACCGGGCTGCTGCCGCACCTCAATCCCGGAGTCCTGAGCTGGCAGGACTTTGCGCGGCTGAAGCCGGTCGCTCCGTCGATGGGGATGATGCTCGAGACGACGGCGACGCGGTTGTGGAGCGAGCCGGACGGCCCGCACTTCGGCAGTCCCGACAAGGAGCCGCGGGTCCGGCTGCAGGTGCTGGAGGACGCCGGCCGGCAGGCCGTGCCATTCACGACCGGGATTCTCATCGGGATCGGCGAGACGCTCGCAGAGCGGGCAGAGTCGCTCTTCGCGATCCGCGAGATCGCGCGCCGCTACGGCGGCGTCCAGGAAGTCATCGTGCAGAACTTCCGGGCCAAGGACGACACGGCCATGCGTGCACACCCGGACGCACTGCTCGACGACCTGGTTTCGACCGTCGCGGTCGCTCGGCTGGTACTGGGGCCGCGCATGCACCTGCAGGCGCCGCCGAACCTGGTCGACGCGGAGTATGCCCGGCTGCTGCGCGCGGGCATCGACGACTGGGGAGGCGTCTCCCCGGTGACCGCGGATCACGTCAACCCCGAACGCCCCTGGCCGCAGATCGACGAGCTCGCCGCGCGCTGTGCCGAAGAGGGGTTCGAACTGCGCGAACGCCTGACGATCTACCCGCGGTACGTCGCCGAGCCGGATCCGTGGATCGACCCGCGGGTCGCGCCCTTCGTCGCTGCTCTCGCTGGTCCTGACGGGCGGGCCAACGCGAGTGCGCTGCCGCAGGGCCAGCCGTGGCAGGAACCGGACGCGGCGCAGACGT
>JBDSAK010000070.1:0-8116 GCA_039922195.1 Mycobacteriales bacterium | reverse complement strand
CGCAACCTGCACGAGTTCCTGCTCGGCGAAAACGACTTCTATGACGACATATTCCGCAGCCTGCGCATCCCGTATGAGCCGGTGCGCTGGGTGCGTGACATCTCGACGACGCGCGAAGGCCAGGTAGAGAAGCCGGCTCGGGTGATCGAGCTGATCCATGCGTTCCGCGTGCGCGGCCACCTGATGGCCGACACCGACCCGCTCTCGAGCAAGCAGCGCAGCCACCCCGACCTCGACATCGTCAGGCACGGCCTGACGCTGTGGGACCTCGACCGCGAGTTCCCGACCGGCGGATTCGCGAGCAAGCCGGTCATGGCGCTGCGCGACATCCTCGGCGTACTGCGTGACTCGTACTGCCGCAGCATCGGCGTCGAATACATGCACATCCAGGACCCCGAGCAGCGCCTGTGGCTGCAGGAGCGGATCGAGCGGCCGGCGGAAAAACCCGACCGCGAGGAGCAGTTGCAGATTCTCGAGCGTCTCAACGCGGCCGAGGCGTTCGAGAGCTTCCTGCAAACGAAGTACGTCGGACACAAGCGGTTCTCGCTCGAAGGAGGGGAGAGCGTCATCCCGCTGCTCGACGCGGTGCTCAGCGCGGCCGCCGCCAACAAGCTCGACGAAGTCGTCGTCGGCATGTCGCACCGCGGCCGGCTGAACGTGCTCGCCAACATCGTCGGCAAGAGCTACGGGCAGATCTTCCGCGAGTTCGACGGCGACCTCGACACGTCGAGTGCGCATGGCTCCGGCGACGTGAAGTACCACCTCGGCGCACAAGGTCTCTACCGTGACACCGACGGCTCGACGGTGACGGTGTCGCTGACCTCCAACCCGAGTCACCTCGAAGCCGTCGACCCGGTGCTCGAAGGCATCGTGCGCGCCAAGCAGGACAAGCTCGACAAGGGCGCGACCGGCTTCACCGTGCTGCCCGTCCTGCTGCACGGCGACGCGGCGTTCGCCGGTCAGGGCGTGGTCGCGGAGACTCTGAACTTGTCGCAACTGACCGGCTACCGGACCGGCGGCACGGTGCACATCGTCGTCAACAACCAAGTCGGGTTCACGACGTCACCGGCGTCGGCGCGGTCGTCCATGTACTGCACCGATGTCGCGCGGATGGTGCAGGCGCCGATCTTCCATGTCAATGGCGATGACCCCGAGGCATGCGTCCGCGTGGCGAAGCTGGCGTTCGAGTTCCGGCAGGCGTTCAACAAGGATGTCGTCATCGACATGGTGTGTTACCGCCGCCGCGGTCACTCGGAGGTAGACGAACCGAGCTTCACGCAGCCGCTCATGTACGACCTGATCGACGCGCATCGCTCGACGCGCAAGCGCTACACCGAAGCCCTCATCGGGCGCGGCGACATCACCCTCGAGGAAGCGCAGGAGGCCCTGCGCAGTTACCAGAGCCACCTCGAGAAGGTCTTCGTCGAAACGCGCGACGCCCACAAGGCGGCGCCCGCCGAAACGCCGTTGGCGCCGGAGGAAACGGCGCCGTTGCCGACGAGTGTTACCGCGGAAGCGCTGAAGCAGATCGCCGACGCGCAGGTTTCGTTCCCTGCGTCGTTCACGCCGCATCCGCGACTGCTGCCGCAGCTCGAACGCCGTACGCAGATGCTCGCCGATGACAACGTCGACTGGGCGACCGGCGAGATGTTCGCTTTCGGGTCGCTGCTGCTCGAGGGCCACGCCGTGCGGCTCGCGGGGCAGGACTCGCGGCGCGGGACGTTCGGTCAGCGACACTCCGTTGTCGTCGACCGCAAGACGGCGGCCGAATACACGCCGCTCAAGAACTTGTCCGCCGATCAGGGCCGGTTCTGGATCTACGACTCGCTGCTCAGCGAGTTCGCCGCGCTCGGCTTCGAGTACGGCTACGCGATCGCCCGGCCCGATGCCCTCGTGGTGTGGGAAGCGCAGTTCGGCGACTTCGTGAACGGCGCGCAGTCGATCATCGACGAGTTCATCGCGGCCGCCGAGGCAAAATGGGGCCAGCGCAGCGGCGTAGTCCTGCTGCTGCCACACGGTTACGAGGGACAGGGACCGGACCACTCCAGTGCCCGGCCCGAGCGCTTCCTGCAACTGTGCGCCGATGACAACATGACCGTCGCGCAGCCGAGCACGCCGGCCAACTATTTTCACCTGCTGCGCCGGCAGGCCAAGCAGCAGTTCGCGCGGCCACTCATCGTGCTCACGCCGAAGTCGATGCTGCGACTGAAGGCGGCGGTCTCGCCCGCCCGCGAGTTCACCGACGGGGCATACGCCCCGCTGCTCACCGATCCCGCCAACCCGGACCCGGGCGGCGTACGCCGTCTGCTGCTGTGCTCGGGCAAGGTCTACTACGACATTGCGGCAGCCCGCGACAAGAGCGGCCAGCGTGACGTCGCGGTCGTGCGGCTCGAGCAGCTGTATCCGGTGTGCACCGAGGAGCTGCGCGAGACATTCGCTCAGTACTCCGCAGCGACCGACGTCGTGTGGTTGCAGGACGAGCCGGCCAACATGGGCGCCTGGCCGTACGTCGCGCTGCACCTACCCGAGCTGCTCGCGCCGGGTCAGTCGCTCCGGCGGATCTCACGGCGCGAGAGCGCTTCGCCGGCGTCCGGCAGCGCGAAGGTGCACGAGGCCGAACAGATCGCGCTCATCGAAGCCGCGCTGTCCTAGTCGATGTACTTCACGGACAAGGGCATCGAGGAGCTGGCCGAACGGCGCGGCGCCGAGACCGTCACGCTCGAATGGCTCGCGGGCCGCCTCCGCGACTACGTCGACCTCCATCCGGAAGCCGAACTCAGCGTCGACCGTCTCGCCACCTGGCTCGCGCGGCTCGACGAAGACGACTAGCGCCCAACCGCCGTGTTCTGCCGGGCCAACCTTCGGTCAGCCCGGGGTGAGCTCGATGAACCGGATGCCCGGCTGCGGCAGCGTGAACGTCGTCGACCAACGGCCGTCGGCCCCGACCTCGGCGGCGATCGGCTCGTCTATCGGGGTCAGCTGGTCGGCCACCCGCAGCAGGTCCCACTCCTGCTCGCTCGGCCACTCCTTCTCGGCACCACCGAGTTCGCGCCAGCGGGAAAAGATGTTGTTGTGCTCATCGTCGACCCGCCACTGCTGCGCCGTCACCGAGCCGACGACCAGTCCGTCCACCGACACGGTGACCTCCCGGATCAGCAGCTCGTCGCCGGCGATCCGGGACTGGTCGAGGCTGCTGTTCCAGATCAGGACTCCGGTCGTGCCCTGCGTGTCCCGGCAGGCGAGCGCCGAGACCAGCCCGCCCGCGCCGTCGCCCGTCGTCGACACCTCCAACCGGTCGTCACCCAGCCGGTCCAGTAGGGCCAGCGCCCACCACCTCGGTTTGCGCAGATTTCCGACCGTCAGCAGCCCGAAACCGCCGTGCTGCAACCGCGTCGGCCGGCCCACCTCCTCGAAGTGATCGGAGGCCACCCAATGTGACAGTGCGTCGATGCGGCCCAGGCTGGAGGCCATCCCGTCCAGCAGGAAGGTCGCGGCGAAGACGGTGTCCCCCACGAGATGGAAATGCTGCGAACCCGGCCCCCACTCGGTCCACCAGATCTTCGCGTCCGCCCGGTCGTACCTGGCCAGGATGGGCCGTACGTCCAGCGGTGGACTGCCGTAGGTGTGCGTCGAGACGAAGTCCACTGCCGCGCCCGAAGTCATGGCGTGCTCGAGCAAGGCACCGACCCACTGCGCCGCCGCGGAGCTCGGCCCGCCGACGACGAGTTGCGGGTCGACCGCGCGAATCGCGGCGGCCGTGACGTCGTACAGGTGCAGGTAGTCAGCGGCGCTGCCGCTCCAGAACACTTCGAGGTTGGCTTCGTTCCACACCTCGAAGCTCCAGTGCCGGCGCAGCTCATCGAGCCCGTATCGGTCGACGAGATGGGCCACCAGCGCGCGCACCAGATCGCCCCACCGGTCCCAGTCCTTCGGCGGTGAGATGTTGGCGCGATAGTCGAAGACTGTCGGCGACCGGTCACTTGCCAGGTCGTCCGGCATGTACGAGAGCTCGACGACCGGCCGCAGACCGAGCGTCATCAGTGCGTCGTACACCCGGTCGATACCGGTGAAGTCGTGGACGGGTACGCCGTCGACCTCGCGGTAAACGCCGAGATCGTCGCCCAGGATCGCGTGGGCGCGGACCGCGGCGACTCCCAGCTCGTCGTGCACCAGGCGCAGCGCCTCGCGCAGTTCCGCGCCCATCGGCCGGCCACCCACCAGGTCGTCGGAGAGCAGCAGACTGAGATGCTCGGAGCCGATCATCGGACGCCACGGCCGGTCGAGCCGACCGACGACCCCGCTCCCGACGCGCACCTCGACAGCCGCCGCGCCGTCCTTCGTCGAGGCCCCCGCGACCGGGGCGGAGAGCGGGCCGACCATCGTCGCTTCCGAGAGCGCCGCGACCGCGTACCAATACTCCCGACCGCGCTCACCCGAGGTGTCGGCGTACGGCGGATGCGGCACCGCCAGCACGTCGTTACCGCCGTGGTCCACCACGTCGAATGGTCCGGCGGCCACATCCGACCGGTGGACCAGGTAGCCGACAGCGCCTGGCACCGGCGCCCAGTCGAGAGTGACGTGACCACGGCCCTGCGCTGTGTGCAGGCCATCCGGCGCGGGGAGCGTGACGTCGATGCCGCCCGCGCCGGTGCGGCGGCCGATGCGGGCGTCCCAATCCTCCTTGGCCGCGCTTGCCGCGCTTGCCTGGCTTGCCGCGCCGGCGGCATCCCGCATCGGGGTCACCTGCGCCTGCCGCCCACGAGTCCGGCGAATTCCTCCATCCGCATCAGGGGTTCTACCCGTGTCGCCATGTCGCCGGTGACGAAGGCGCTACGCATCACATCGTCCGCCAACTCGTTGCCGAGAGCCGCCATGACCATGCCCTGGTCAAGGGAGAGGTGCCGCTCCGACATCTGACCGGTGCTGACGTTGATCGCGTCGTAAAAGCCGCCGGGACCGTAGGCGCCGAAGTCCGCACGCAGATTGGCGAGGTTGGCCAGCGCCGCCTTGCGGTCGTAGCGCAGCGCCAGGAACGACGCGTGCGGCGTGACCACGCCCTGGCCGTACGACGTCGGCATCGGCTGAGCCGGACGGCAGTCGCCGTAGCCCGCGTCGACGGTGGTGCGTTCCTGGTCGGAGGTGTAGCCGTCCGGGTTCATCCCGATCTGGTCGACGCCGTACTCTCGGTAGCCACCGGCGGGGTTGTTGGACGGCGAGAATCCCCAGTAGCCGTACCCGGCTTCGTTCATGCCGTGCTCGATCTGCGCCTGCACGTAGGTCGGGTGGGTGATCGCCCAACTGCGGGTGCCCCACTCCTCCTCCGGGACGAACAGCGGGACCATCAGCGCCTCGAACATCGAGCCGCCCCACGTCGGGATCAGGCGCATACCGCGGTAGTCGTACGCACCCTCGTAAACGCGCACACCGAGATACTCCTGCCATTCGCCGGTGGCCTTCTGCTCGGTCCAGGACCAGTCGCAGTTGTCGCCGGGGAACGTACGGAACGTCCCGAAGTAGTGCCGCTGCGGAATCTGGCCTGACGCGATACCGAGGTAGCTGGCCATCCGCGGTTCGGTGTTGAAAGCGCCGTAGTGGTGGCCGGTGTAATAAACCGTCGCGCCGCCGCGGTAGTTGCCAGGGATGGATCCGGGCACCGGCTCGACCCAGAAGCCGCCGCGGATCTGGTTCTCCACGGGGTTGTAGTAGTAGCCGAAGTCCATCCTTTGCAGCAGGGCATCCGCGTCGGCGGCCAGCTCGGGTACCTGGTCCTTGACCACCTCGAATGCCGTCGCCAGCCACGCGTTGTCCACGCTGGACAGGAACGGATTGACGACCCCGCCGTCGACGGGCCAAACCGTGAGCTTCGCTCCGGTAGCGGGGTCATACCAGTTGTAGTACATCCCCGACGGCTCGTGGATCTCCAGGGTTGCCAGGGTTCCGAGCGTTTGTGCGATCCGTTGCCGCGTCTCCGCCGCGGAGATGAGGCCGATCTCTCGCGCCGCCACGGCGCTCCACATATAGGCACCGATGTTCGTCGGTGAGGTGTACGCCGCACGACCGGCTGCCGCGAGGTCGCCGCCGACGTTGTCGGACACGAGGCCGGTGCCGGGGTCAGCCATCGCTGCCATCGAGCGCCACGTGTCGGCGGCGTACTCGCGCAGCACGTGCTTCTCGCCCTTTGGCTGGCCCTTGATCTCCGCAGAGGCCGCCGGCAGAGCTGTGGCGGGTACGGCGAGCGTCGCCGCAGTGGCGATCGCGACAAGGAGATGATTTCGCTGCATGGTGAAGCTCCTGAGGAGGGTTCGGCGGGCTACTTGATCCCGGTCGTGGCGATGCCGCGGACGAAGTGCCGCTGCAAGGCCAGGAAGACGAGCAGGACGGGCACGATGACGACGACGGAGCCGGCCATGAGCAGGCCGAAGTCGGACTTCCTCTCGCCGATGGAGTAGATGGCCAGCGCGACCGGCAACGTGTAGCGGTCCTCGGACTGCGCCACCACAAGTGGCCACAGGAACATGTTCCATGAGGTGAGGAACGTCAGGATCCCCAGTGTGGCCAGTGCCGGTTTGCAGAGCGGGACGATGATGCTGCGGAAGATGCGCCACTCGCCGGCACCATCGACACGCGCTGCCTGAATGAGTTCGTCCGGCAACGAGATGATGAACTGCCGCATCAGGAACACCCCGAACGGCCCCGCCAGGAACGGGAAGATCAGACCGGGAAACGTGTTGACGAGGCCGAGGTTGCTGACGAGCACGAACAGCGGCACGAAGGTCACGACGCTCGGCACCATCAGCGTGCCCAGCACCAGACCGAAAATGAGCCGCTTGCCCGGGAATTGCAGCTTGGCCAATGCGTAGCCCAGCATCGAGCAAAAAACCAGATTTCCCATCGTGATGGTCACCGCCGTCACCGTGCTGTTGAAGAAGAACGCCGGGAAGTCGAGCCGGGTGAACAGCGTCCGGTAGTTCTCCAACGTCGGGTTCTGCGGCAGCCACGACGGTGGCACCTGCTTGAGTTCGCTGTCCGGGCGGAAGGAGCCAAGCAACATCCACAGGAACGGCCCGACCAGCAGCACCAACCCGCCGCCGAGCAGCGCGTAGACCCACGGTATCGGGGTGGACTCGCCAATCTGCGGCCGTCGTCGCCGGCGGCGAACCTGGCCCGTTTCTGAGGTGCTCGGTGCGCGCACCCGAGTGGTCGCAGTCGAACCAGTCAGACTCGTCATGGCGCGCCTCTAGTCCTTCTCGCCCAGCAGCTTGAACTGCACTGCGGTGACGATGGCGATGATCACGAACAGCAGGTATGCCGCCGCGGCGGCGTAGCTGTAGTTGCCGAAGCCGAACTGGTTGTAGGTGAAGTAGGCAGTCGACAGCGTCTTGTCGAGCGGTCCGCCCTGCGTCATCACGAACGGCTCCTCGAAGAACTGCAGGTAGCCGATCATCGTGACGACACCGCCGAACAGCAGCGTCGGCTTCATCATCGGAAGCGTGATGTGCCTGAAGCGGCCCCAGGCGCCCGCGCCGTCCAGGGCCGCGGCCTCGTGCAACTCCTTGGAGACGACCTGCAGGCCGGCCAGAAAGATGACGACGAGATAGCCCATGTTGCGCCAGGTCGACATGGCGATCAGCGCCGGCATCGCCCAGGTCTCGCTATCGACCCACGACGGGCCGTCGATCCCGACGTACCCGAGTAGCCGATTGACCAGGCCCGATTGCGGCTCGAGCAAGAAGCGCCAGACGACGGCGATTGCCACGATGCTGGTGACGACCGGCAAGTAGAAGCCCGTGCGGAAGAACGTCTTCAGTCGCGTGACGCCGGTGTTGAGGCCCACTGCGACCGCCAGCGCCAAGGCCATCGTCAATGGCAGGGCCACCAGCACGAAGTACGCCGTGTTCAGGGCGGCCTGCCGAAAGGTCTCGTCTGAGAGCAACTTGGTGTAGTTGTCGATCCCGATCACTTCGACCGACAGGGGGTTGCGCACATCGCGCGCCTTCAGGTCGGTGAAGCTCATCAGGAACGACGCGATGACCGGCCCGATGGTGAACACGATGAACAGCACCAGGAAGGGCAACGCGAACAGATATCCGGCCTTCGTCTGCTGTCGCCCGCCCAC
>JBDSAK010000069.1:0-3013 GCA_039922195.1 Mycobacteriales bacterium | reverse complement strand
GAGGTGCTCAGCGCCACCGCGGCACCGAGTCCGGCGCCCCACGCGTCGACGACCGAAGTTGAGCAGGCCACGTCGCCCGTCCTCGTCGCCGAGGTGCCGGCACCCGACGTCACGAGCAACGTCGACGAAGGCCTGCTCCAGGCGAGAGACGTCGTCACCGAGCCCCTCGCCGGCCAGCTCACGAAGCGCATGAAGCGGGCGCTGCAGGACGAGCAGAACGCCAGCCTCGACCGACTGCGTACGAGCCGGAGCTCGGTCACCGTCGACCACATCCTCGCCTCGCCCGACGACCAGCGGCTGCCCTACCGCACGCTGGCCGCGCCGTTCCTCGAACAGGCGGCACGCGCCGGCTCGTCGGCGTCGCGCTTCGGGCCGGTGTCCGTGGCCATCGACGACCTCGCCGAGCAGCTGGCCGACGACCTCGCCGGCGCCCTGCGGTCGCGCCTCGACGCCGTCCTCACGGCTGGGGCGTCCGAGGAGCTCGACCTGTCCGGTATTGGCGAGCGAATCAGCTCGGTGTACCGGGACTGGAAGGTGCAGAAGCTCGAGCGACTGGCCATGCACTACTTGGTGGCGGCGCGTGAGCGGGGAGGGTTCCTCGCCCATCCCGAGGGCACGCTCCTGCGGTGGTTGGTCGACGACGAAGGGCCCTGCCCCGACTGCGAAGACAACGCCCTCGCCGGGCCGACGCCACGGGGCGAGACGTTCCCGACGGGGCAGCTGCACCCGCCCGCCCACCTCGGCTGCCGCTGCCTGTTGACACCGAGCCGTAACTAGTCTCACGGCATCATGCGCCGACCCCCCATCGATGTCCGGCCGACGCGTCAACCCCGACATCCTCGACAGAGCCGGGTCGGTCTCGTCGCCATCGTCGTCGTCCTGTTCTTCGTGCTCACGTCGCTGCGCGGGATCGCCAGCTTCTACACGGACTTCCTGTGGTTCGACGAGCTCGGTTTCGCCTCCGTGTGGCGGGGCGTGCTGGGCGCCAAGGTCGGCCTCAGCATGGTGTTCACCCTCGGGTTCTTCCTGCTCCTCTGGGTGAACCTGGTGCTCGCCGATCGCGTCGCACCGAAGTTCCGACCTACCGGTCCCGAGGACGAGATCGTCGCCCGCTACCAGGAGGTCATCGGCCCGTTCGCCGGCAAGGTCCGCTTTGGCGTCGCCGCGTTGTTCGCCCTCATCGCCGGCACCGGGATGGGGGGACAGTGGCAGAACTGGATCCTGTTCCGGAACTCGGTGTCCTTCGGGCAGAACGACCCGCTGTTCAAGCGCGACATCTCCTTCTTCGTCTTCCGCCTGCCGTTCCTCGCCGACGTCGTCAACTGGCTGTTCGTCGCCCTCGTGCTCTCGCTCGTGATGACGGTCGTCGCCCACTACCTCAACGGCGGCATCCGCCTGCAGGCGCCGATCTCGCGCACCACGCCGCAGGTGAAGGCGCACGTGTCCGTGCTGCTCGGGCTGCTGGCGCTGGTCAAGGCGGCCGACTACTTCTTCCGCCAATTCGAGCTGACGTTCTCGCAGCGCGGCTTCGCCGAAGGCGCGTCGTACACCGACGTGAACGCGTCGCTCCCCGCGCTGCGTCTGCTGACGTTGATCATGGCGGCGGCTTTCCTGCTCTTCATCATCAACATCTGGCGAAGAGGCTGGGCCCTGCCGGTGATCGCCATCTTGGTGTGGGGCGTGGTCGCCCTTGCCGCCGGTGGCATCTATCCCGCCGTCGTGCAGACGTTCCAGGTGAAGCCGGCCGAGAACTCCAAGGAGCGGCCGTACATCGCGCGCAACATCAAGGCGACGCGGGCATCGATGAACCTCGGCGGCGTGGATACGACCGCGTTCAAGTACGACACCGGCCTCGACGCCACCGACCTGGCGGGCGATGCCGGCACGATCCGCAACATCCGCCTCTGGGATCCGGACACGCTCGTCGACACGTACCGGAAGTTGCAGGAGAACAAGAGCTACTACCAGTTCGCCGATGTCGACATCGACCGCTACGAAGTCGAGGGCGAGACGCGTCAGGTCGTGCTCTCCGTGCGCGGGCTCGATCCTTCCCAGATTCCGGGCAACTCGTGGGTGAACGAGCACCTGCAGTACACCCACGGCTACGGCGCCGTGCTGTCGTCGGCCAACGCCGTGAACACCCAGGGGCGACCCGACTTCCTCGTGAGCGACCTTCCGCCGCGCGGCACGCCAACCCTCGACGAACCGCGGATCTACTTCTCGGAGAACCTCGGCGGGTACTCGATCGTCAACTCCAAGCAGCCGGAGATCGATTACCAGACGCCCGAAGGCAAGAACATCACCAGCAAGTACAAGGGTGAGGGCGGGGTGCCGATCATGTCTCGGATGCGCCGGTTGGCCTTCGCCCTTCGCTTCGCCGATCAGAACCTGCTCGTTTCGTCACAGCTCGATGACGCATCGCGGATCATCTTCAACCGCGACATCAAGGCCCGCGTCCGGGCGGCGGCGCCGTTCCTCGCTTACGACTCCGATCCGTACCCGGTCGTCGTCGGCGGTCGCGTGACATGGGTGCTCGACGCGTACACGACGACCGACCGCTACCCCTACGGGCAGCAGGCCGAGACGAGCGGTCTTCGGTCCGGCTCCGACCTGCTCGGGCGGCGCTTCAACTACGTCCGCAACTCGGTGAAGGCGACGATCGACGCGTACACCGGCGACACGAAGTTCTACATCTTCGACTCGAGAGATCCGTTGGTGAAGGCCTATGCCCGGGCCTTCCCGGCGCTGTTCACCGACGGCAGCAAGCTTCCCGACGAGATGCGGTCTCACCTCCGCTATCCCGAAGACCTCTTCCGCGTGCAGGCGAACATGTTCGGCCAGTACCACGTGACCGATGCCGACGCCTTCTACAGCGGCACCGACCGGTGGGACATCGCCCAGGACCCCGGTACCGGCCGTGTCTCGGCGCAGCTCCGGACGACGGCGACGTCGACGCCCGTGGGTGCCAACGGTGGCGTGGGTTCGGCGGTGCTGGGGCCGTCCAAACTGCAGC
>JBDSAK010000068.1:0-3632 GCA_039922195.1 Mycobacteriales bacterium | reverse complement strand
TCGGACACGGGGCAACCGAGTGGCCGCTCTCGGCCAGGCCTTCTATCTCGGGCCCACCGTGCTCGCCGGTCTGCCACAGGACGACGAAGCGATCCAGCGTGAGGTCTTCGGTCCAGTCATCACGGTGCAGCAGTTCACCGACGCTTACGAAGCGCTCCGGTGGGCCAACGGCGTCGAGTACGGCCTCGCGTCGAGTGTGTGGACGAAGGACTTCGGCCGGGCGATGCGCATGTCGATGGCATGGGAATCTGGCTGCGTCTGGATCAACACATCCTGCTGGTCGCGGAGATGCCGCACGGCGGCTTCAAGCAAAGCGGGTATGGCAGGTACCTGTCCATGTACGGCTTCGAGGACTACACGCGCGGCAAGTACATCATGGCGAACGTCCAGGGCTGGTGGGTGCGCCACCTGGCGTAGCTCGGCGCATGCGGCACAGTGCCCGGCATCCTCGTTGACACGCCTGATGCATACGCATACCATCCACTCTTGTGATAACGACCTTGAAGTCTGCTATCGCCCCTTCTACGGTTACTGCCGGCCGGGAGCAGGTGGCCGAAACGGTTCGCCAGATCATCGCGGAGGTCCGCGAGCGCGGCGACGCCGCGGTGCGCGAATATTCCGACCAGTTCGATAGGTGGTCCCCCGAGTCTTTCCGACTCGATGCAGCAGCCATCGAGCGGATCATCGCCGGCCTACCCAGCCAGGTGATCGAAGACATTGCAACCGTGCAAGCAAACGTGCGCCGGTTCGCCGAGCTGCAACGTCAGTCGATGTCGGAGTTCGAAATCGAGACCGCGCCCGGCGTTCACCTCGGCCAGAAGCACGTTCCGATCAGATCCGCCGGGGCTTACGTGCCGGGCGGTCGTTACCCACTTACGGCATCCGCGCATATGACCATCGTGACGGCCAAGGTGGCCGGCGTCGTTCGCGTGGCGGCGTGCACACCGCCGATCCGCGGCGAGATCCCGGCTGCGACAGTGGCAGCCATGTTCATGGCTGGTGCGGACGAGATCTACCTACTCGGTGGCGTGCAAGCCGTCGTAGCTCTTGCCCTCGGAACGGAGACCATCGAACGCGTCAATCTGATCGCAGGACCGGGCAACGCCTACGTTGCTGAAGCGAAACGGCAGCTCTACGGCGAGGTTGGCATCGATCTGTTTGCGGGACCCACCGAAATCCTTGTCATTGCCGATGAGGACGCCGATCCGTTCGTCGTTGCCGTTGACTTGCTGAGCCAGGCCGAACACGGTCCCGACTCACCGGCAATTCTCGTGACCACGAGCCAAGACGTCGCCCAACGGGCGATGGCGTTCATCGACGAGATCCTGCCGGGCATGCCGACGAAGGACATGGCAGAGCCGGCCTGGCGCAACCATGGCCAGGTTCTCGTCGTGGATAGCATCGACGACGCGTTCGCAGTGGCAGATTCGTTCGCATCGGAGCACGTTGAGGTGCTCACCCGTGAGCCTCGGCGCGCGTTGACCGCGATGCACGACTACGGCGCACTTTTCCTCGGCGAGGGCACGTGCGTCTCCTACGGCGACAAGGTCATAGGTACCAACCATGTGCTTCCCACCAGAGGTAGTTCACGCTTTACCGGTGGACTGTGGGTCGGCAAGTACCTCAAGACCGTGACCTACCAGGAAGTCACGGACCCTGCAGCCAGTGCAGCGCTGGGCGAACTGTGCGGCCGCGCGTCCCGGGTCGAGCTGTTCGAGGGCCACGCGAGGTCGGGGGACGTACGGGCCGCGAAGCACGCAAACACCGCGCTCTCCTGGTCGTCTCACGATGTCGGCCGGGTCGACGCCCGCTGACGGGGTCGCCCGGCTCAGGGGTCGCACCGCGCTTGTCACAGGTGGAGGCAACGGCCTGGGCCAGGCGATCACGCTCGCTCTCGGCGCTGCCGGCGTCAGAGTGGTAGCAGCCGGCCGCACGGCGAGCACACTTGCCGAAACTGCCGCATTGGCGGCCGCAGCCGGCTACGACATACGCACCGCCATCGTCGATGTCTCCGAGCCCGGCTCCGTGGATCGGCTACAGGAGACGCTCAGCGATGAAACGATCTCGATCGTGGTCAACAACGCGGGCATCGCGGGGCCAGTGGCCTCGCTGATCGACATCTCAGTCGACGAGTGGGACGAGGTTTTCGCCACGAACGTGCGCGGCGTCTATCTCGTATGCAAGGCCTTCCTGCCGCAGATGATCGAGCGGGCGAGCGGTGACGTCATAAACCTTGCGTCCGTCAGCGGTAAGCGGCCGCTGGCGAGGCGTACGCCGTACTGCGCGTCGAAGATGGCCGTGATCGGCCTCACCACGACGCTGGCCGCCGAGGTCGGACCGCTGGGTATCACAGTAAACAGCCTTTCCCCCGGGCCCGTGCGCGGGCCGCGGATGGACCGCGTGTTCCGCCTGGAATCCGAACGCCTGGGTGTGACGGTCGAGGCGGCCACAGCAGCATTCGTGTCCAGAAGCACACTCGGCCGGCTGGTCGAGGCGGATGAGGTCGGCCAGGCCGTGGTGGCGATGCTGCAGATGCCTGGTCTGCATGCAGCCGACATAGACCTCTCGGCCGGCATGGTCGCCCGGTGAGCGCAGCAGGTGCCTTCGCCGACAGACTCCGGCGAGGTGATGCGCTCCTGGGAGCCGTCGTGTCCCTGCCCGCCGACGACGTACTGGTTCTGGTGGCAAAGGCCCAGTTGCAATTCGTGGTGATCGACCTCGTCGACGGGCCGGCCGATGACGTGGCGCTTCGGCGCTTGGTCAGAGCAGCCCACTGGGCGGGGCTCGGCGCGATCGCGCTGGCCACCGATGCCGCCACAGACGACCGACTTATCGCGTTGGGCCTTGACGGGGTGGCGCGACCAGGAGGCCCGGTGCGTATCGACGGGGCCGAAGGCCTCACGGTGGAGGTTGTCGGCGACGTAGAGGAGGCCAGACGACGCTCGATGACAGGGGCCAGGCTCGTGGCCATTCACGTCGAGCCGGCGCTCCTATCGCTTCTGACGTCGTTCAGCGCGAGCAACGCCGCGCCTGGCGGTCCCGAGCAGCTCGTGCTGCTGCCAGGCATGCTCAGCGATGCCAGTGTGTTCGACTTGGTGGTGCCGGCCCTGCCGGGGCATGTGCATTGCCGGCCCATGCGGATCGACCTCGACGATTCGATCGCTGAACTCGCCGCGAGCGTGCTCGCGGTCGCTCCACCGCGCTTTGCACTGGCCGGCCACTCGCTTGGAGCGATCGTCGCGCTCGAGGTCTGGCGGCGCGCACCCGGGCGGGTTACCAGGTTGGCCTTCCTCAATGCCAGCGCTCGGCCGCCGTCAGAGGCCCAGTCCGACGGGTGGGCGCAGCTGTTGAAGCGCACGGAGGCCGGGGAGTTTGCTGCTGTAGCTGCTGAGCAAGCAGTGATCAACATGGGCGGCCGCGCATCCGGTTCGCTGGTCGAGCATTGCCGACGCATGGCCGAGCGAATCGGGCCGGACGGATTCGTCCGCCAATTGAGTGCGCAGGCGTCCCGTCCCGACAGCCGCCCGTCGCTATGCGACATCGCGGTGCCGACTCTCGTGGTGTCGGGCACCGAAGATGAAGTCTGCCCAATCGAACTGCAGCAGGAACTCGTTGCCGGGGTCCCCGGTGCC
>JBDSAK010000067.1:0-12649 GCA_039922195.1 Mycobacteriales bacterium | reverse complement strand
CACCTGACGTCGCGCGGCCCATCGGCCGGCAGTCGTCCTCCTTGAACCTGATGGACTGCGCGTGCCTGCTGACCAGCAACAGATCGTCGCTGCCACTGGTGAGCGACACCGACATCAGCTCGTCGTCCTCGCGCAAGTTGATCGCGATGAGCCCGCCGCTGCGGTTGGAGTCGAACTCCTTGAGCGGGGTCTTCTTGACCAGGCCCTTTCTGGTCGCGAGCACGAGGAATGGCGCCACCTCGTAGTCGGGCAGGTCGATGACCTGCGCGATCTTCTCGTCGGCCTGGAACGCCAGGACGTTGGCGACGTGCTGGCCGCGCGCGGTGCGGGCCGCCTCCGGCAACTCATGCGCCTTGGCGCGATAGACCCGGCCCTTGTCGGTGAAGAACAGGATCCAGTGGTGGGTCGTCGTCACGAAGAAGTGCTCGACGATGTCGTCCTGCTTGAGCTGCGCACCTTGTACGCCGCGGCCGCCCCGCTTCTGCGCCCGGTAGAGGTCGGTCTTCGTGCGTTTGGCGTAACCGCCGCGCGTCACGGTGACGACGACGTCCTCCTGCGCGATGAGGTCCTCGAGCGACATGTCGCCCTCGTAGGCGGTGAGCTTCGTACGCCGCTCGTCGCCGTACTTGGTGACGATCTCGCCGAGCTCGTCGTGGATGATCTGCCGCTGCCGCGCCGGGTTGGCCAGGATGTCCTGCAGGTCGGTGATCTCCAGCATGATCTCGTCGTACTCGTCGGTCAGGCGCTGCCGCTCGAGTGCGGCAAGGCGGCGCAGTTGCATGTCGAGAATCGCGGTCGCCTGCAGCTCGTCGATGTCGAGCAAACTCATCAAACCCGAACGCGCGGTGTCGACCGTGTCGCTCGCCCGGATGAGTGCGATGACCGCATCGAGGGCGTCAAGTGCCTTGAGATACCCGCGCAGGACGTGGGCGCGCTCCTCCTTCTTGCGCAGCTTGTTTCGCGTGCGCCGCACGATGACTTCGATCTGATGCGCGGTGTAGTAGCGCACGATCTCGTCGAGGCGCAACGTGCGCGGTACGCCGTCGACGATCGCGAGCATGTTGGCGCCGAAGCTGTCCTGCAGCTGCGTGTGCTTGTAGAGGTTGTTGAGCACCACCTTCGCGACGGAGTCGCGCTTGAGCACGATGACCAGCCGCATGCCGACGCGCGCCGATCCCTCGTCGCGGATGTCGGCGATGCCGCCGACCTTCCCTTGGTGCACCAGCTCGGCCACCTTCAGCGCGAGGTTGTCGGGGTTGACCTGGTAGGGCAGCGCAGTGACGACCAGGATCGTGCGGCCCTTGGCGTCCTCGTCGACTTCGACGACCGCGCGCATCCTGATGCTGCCGCGACCGGTCCGGTAGGCCTGCTCGATGCCGTCGCGGCCGACGATCAGCGCGCCGGTCGGGAAGTCAGGGCCCTTGATGCGCTCGATGAGCGCTTCGAGCAGTTCCTCATCAGTGGCTTCGGGGTGCTGCAACGACCACTGCACGCCCGAGGCGACTTCGCGCAGGTTGTGCGGCGGGATGTTGGTCGCCATGCCGACCGCGATGCCGGAACTGCCGTTGACGAGCAGGTTGGGGATGCGGCTCGGAAGGATGACCGGCTCCTGCGAGCGGCCGTCGTAGTTGTCGACCATGTCGACGGTGTCTTCGCCGATGTCGCTGAGCATTTCCATCGCCAGCGGCGCGAGCCGGCATTCGGTGTAGCGCATCGCGGCGGCGGGGTCGTTGCCCGGCGACCCGAAGTTGCCGTTGCCGTCGACGAGCGGTGCGCGCAGTGACCACGGCTGTGCCAGGCGAACCAACGTGTCGTAGATCGCAGTGTCGCCGTGCGGGTGGTAGTTGCCCATCACGTCACCGACGACGCGCGCGCACTTCACGTAGCCGCGGTCCGGACGGTAGCCGCCTTCGTACATCGCGTAGAGCACCCGGCGGTGCACCGGCTTGAGGCCGTCGCGCACGTCGGGCAGCGCCCGGCCGACGATGACCGACATCGCGTAGTCCATGTAGGACCGGTGCATCTCGACTTCGATGCCGACCGGCTCGACGCGGTCTCCTAATGGCGCGGGTGGGGCTTCGTCGGTCACGTGCTTCCTTCCGGCTTCTTCCGCGAGCTAGCGGTGTGCGGCGTACGAGAGCGAGTTGTGAATCCCTTTAGATATCGAGGAAACGCACGTCTTTGGCGTTGCGCGTGATGAAGGCGCGTCGGCTTTCCACGTCTTCGCCCATCAGGATCGAGAACAATTCGTCGGCGGTGGCCGCATCGTCGAGCGTGACCTGCAGCAGCAGCCGCTTCGCCGGGTCCATCGTGGTGTCCCAGAGCTCGTTGGCATTCATCTCGCCGAGGCCCTTGAACCGCTGGATGTCGGGCTGCTTGGTTTTGCCTGCCTCGATGCGCGCCTGAACGAGGCCGTCCCGCTCGCGGTCGGAGTAGGCGTACTGGAAGTCGTCGCGGCCCCACTTGACCTTGTAGAGCGGCGGTTGCGCGAGGTAGACGAAGCCACCTTCGATCAACGGCCGCATGAAGCGGAACAACAGTGTCAGCAGCAGGGTGCGGATGTGCTGGCCGTCGACGTCGGCGTCGGCCATCAGCACCACCTTGTGGTAGCGCAGCTTCGCGATATCGAACTCTTCGTGGATGCCGGTGCCGAGCGCGGTGATCATCGCCTGCACTTCGGTGTTTTGCAGCACCCTGTCGATGCGCGCCTTCTCGACATTGATGATCTTCCCGCGGATCGGGAGGATCGCCTGGAACTGCTGATTGCGACCACCCTTGGCGCTGCCACCGGCGGAGTCGCCCTCGACGACGTAGATCTCCGACTCGCGCGGGTCGTTGGACTGGCAGTCGGCGAGCTTGCCCGGCAGCGAGCTCGACTCGAGCAGGCTCTTGCGCCGGGTGAGGTCACGCGCCTGCCGAGCCGCGACGCGAGCACGGGCCGCCATCAACGACTTGTTGATGACGTCGCGGCTCTCGCCGGGGTGCGCATTGAGCCAGTCGAGCACGTGCTCGTTGCAGGCCTTCTGCACAAAGGATTTTGCTTCGGTGTTGCCAAGCTTGGTCTTCGTCTGGCCCTCGAACTGGGGCTGGCTGATCTTCAGGCTGACGATTGCGGTGAGGCCCTCGCGGATGTCGTCGCCGGTGAGGTTGTCGTCCTTTTCCTTGAGCAGCTTCTGCTCGCGGGCGTAGCGGTTGACGACGCTGGTCATCGCCGCGCGGAAGCCCTCTTCGTGGGTGCCGCCCTCGTGCGTGTTGATCGTGTTGGCGAACGTGTAGACCGACTCGCTGTAGGACGCGTTCCACTGCATCGCGATCTCGACCTCGATGCCCTCACCCTTGGCGTCGAAGGCGAGGATCGTCTTGTGGATCGCCTCCTTCGAGACGTTGAGGTGCTTGACGAAGTCCGAGATGCCACCGGCGTACTGGTAGACGACTTCGTTCGGCACCTCGCCACGCTCGTCGCGCAGCGTGATGCCCAGGCCTTTGTTGAGGAACGCCATCTCCTGCATCCGGCGAGAGATCGTCTCGAAGGTGTATTCGACCGTCTCGAAGATCGAATCGTCGGCCCAGAAGGTGATCTGCGTGCCGGTGCGGTCGCTCGGCGGACCTTGCTTGATCGGCTCGGCCGGCTTGCTGTCGACGTACGGCTGGGTCCAGACGAACCCGTCGCGGTGGATCTCGACCTCGAGCCGCGTCGAGAGGGCATTGACGACGGAGACGCCGACGCCGTGCAGGCCGCCGGAGACCGCGTACGAACCCGAGTCGAACTTGCCGCCGGCGTGCAGCGTCGTGAGCACGATCTCGAGCGTCGGCTTCTTCTCGGTCGGGTGCATCGCGACCGGGATGCCACGCCCGTTGTCCCGGACCCGGACCCCGCCGTCGGCGAGGATCGTGACGTGGATGTCGTCGCAGTAACCGGCCAGTGCCTCGTCGACTGCGTTGTCGACGACCTCCTGGACGAGGTGGTGCAGGCCGCGCTCACCGGTGGAACCGATGTACATGCCTGGGCGCTTGCGGACGGCTTCGAGACCCTCGAGGACCTTGATACTGCCGGCGTCGTAGGACACATCTCTCCCGGTTCCGGCCGCGGCGTGAGCGTCAGAACCGCCGCACGGAATGCGGCGGCGCAGCCGCACGGCCGGACCAACTGTTGAACCCTGATTCTAGCGGACTCGTGGCGCTCAAACGGCCGTTGCGCCCGGCTGTGGAGGCGCGTGGCGGTTTATCTGCCCTGGGGTGATGTCCCCCCACGAGAGGCGGGGGGCTCAGCCGCGCGCTGGCCGCCGTACGGGCACCGCCGTGATCACTTTGACAAAGCCAGAGCCGGCACCGCGCGGGGATTCCAGCTCCGCTTTTGACAAAGTGATCATCTTCGGTCAGCCGTAGGTGTCGCGAGGTCCGCGGCTGTCCGCCGTACGCCACTGGCCCGCCGGGCGCGAGGGTCCGCTCGGGCCGTGGATGCGCAGGGACGCAACCGTCTCGGCGCCGACCTCGGCCTGGATCCGGGTGAGCAGCGACCGCGACAGGAGGCGCAATTGCGTCGCCCACGCGGTCGACTCGGCCTGGACGACGAGTTCCCGGTCGTTGAGCGAGACCGGGGTCGCATGCGCGGCGACGTCGGCACCGACCAGGTGCTCCCAGCGACTGATGACCGAAGCGGCCTGTACGTCGGCCTGCCAGCCGCGCGCCGCCAGCAGTGCCTCGATCGCCGCGCCGAAGCCGACGGGGTCGGCGCTGTCTCCCGGCCGGCGCTTGCGGCTGCGGCGCTGCTCGGCGCGCTTGTCGGATGCCATTCGGCGAGCCGCGGGGGATGCGGCCCGGCGTCGTTCGGCCTCGGCCTTGACGTCGGCCAGGATCGCCCGCGCCAGATCGGGGCCGGTCGCGGGCGCACGCGGCACCCCGTCGCCGTCATCGGCAGCACTCGCGTCATCTGACACGTGTCACCTCACCGGACATGCGTCACCTGACACGTGTCACCTCACCGGACATGACGTCGAATCGGCCGCCGACCAACTGCGCCGGTACGTCGTCGACGACGGCCGCGGTCACCAGCACCTGCTCGCAGCTCGCGACGAGTTCGGCCAGCCGGTCGCGGCGCAAGGTGTCGAGTTCGGCGAACACATCGTCGAGGATCAGCACCGGCTCACCGCCGTCGGCGGTCAGCAGGTCGTGCGAACCGATTCGCAACGCCAGAGCTAGGGACCACGACTCGCCGTGACTGGCGTAGCCCTTCGCTGGGAAGTCACCGATCGACAGCACGAGGTCGTCCCGATGCGGACCGACGAGCGACACGCCGCGCTCGAGTTCCTGCGGGCGCAGCCGCGACACCTCGGCGGCAATTGCGGACGCGAGCAACTCGCGGTCGGGCACGAGTGGAGTGTCGGGTCCGAGCGAAGATTTGTAGTCGAGCCGCGTCGGGCCGGCGCCGCCGGAGACAGCGTCGTACGCCTTGTCCACCAGGGGCCGCAGCGAATCGACGATCTCGATGCGTCCCGCGAGCAGCTCCGAACCGTGCCGCGCGAGGTGCTCATCCCAGGCGTCGAGGGTGCGCAGATCACCGCTGCCGCCGCGGTTTGCGCGCACCGCAGCGCCCGACGTCTTGAGCAATGTGTTGCGCTGTTTGAGCACCCGCTCGTAGTCCGCGCGGACGCCGTGATAGCGCGGCGATCGAGCGATCAGCAGGTCGTCGAGAAAGCGTCGGCGCGCGTCGGGATCGCCTTTGACCAACTGCAGATCCTCGGGCGCGAACAACACGGTGCGCAGGACACCGAGCACCTCGCGCGGGCGTGGCACCGGTGACTTGTTGAGACGCGCTCGATTCGCCCGACCAGGGTTGATCTCGATCTCCACCAGCGTTGCGCGTCCGTCGCGTTGCACTTCGCAGCGAACGATCGCGCGCTCCGCACCTTGGCGCACCAGCGGCGCGTCAGCGGCGACGCGATGGCTGTCGAGTGTCGCGACGTACCCGAGCGCCTCGACCAGGTTGGTCTTGCCCTGCCCGTTGGGGCCGATGAACGCGGTCGTGCCTGGCATCAGCTCGACATAGGCCTCCGGATAACTGCGGAAGTCCGTGACCGCGAGCTTGGACACATGCATGCGTTACGCCGTCGCCCCGCCCTGCGCGGGATTGCTCTCGGACGGCGGACTGCTCTCTGCGGCCTCCCGCGCCTGCGTCTCGGCACCGGTCTCCGGCTCGACCTCCGCCGGCGCGGCGGCGTGCTTGACCGCATGCCCGCCGAACTGGTTGCGCAGGGTCGCGATCACCTTCATCGCCTCGGATTCCTCCTGGCGCGACGCGAACCGCGCGAACAACGACGACGAAATCACGTTGAGCGGCACGGCGAGGCGAATGCCCTCCTGCACTGTCCAGCGACCCTCACCGGAGTCGTCCGAATAGCCACTCACCTTCTCCAGGCCCGGGTCTTCGGACAGGCCCTTCGCGAGCAGGTCGAGCAACCACGAGCGGACGACCGTGCCGTGCCGCCACGATTCGATGACGCTTTGGATCGGGATGTCGAACTCGCACTTGGCCATCAACTCGAAGCCTTCGGCGTACGCATGCATGAGGCCGTACTCGATGCCGTTGTGCACCATCTTCGTGTAGTGCCCGGCGCCGACCTTGCCCGAGTGCACGAAGCCGTCGACCGACGGCTTCAAGGAGTCGAAGATCGGCTGCAGCGCGGCGATGGCGGTCTCGCTGCCGCCCACCATCAGCGCATAGCCCTCGGCGAGACCCCAGATACCGCCGCTGACTCCGGCGTCGACGTAGCCAATGCCTCGTTCGCCGGCCACGGCACCTCGACGGACCGAATCGACGTAGTACGAGTTGCCTCCGTCGATGACGATGTCACCAGCCGACAGCAGGTCGAGCAGCTTCGTGATGGTCTGCTCGGTGGGGTCGCCCGCCGGAACCATCACCCAGACAGCGCGCGGTGTCTGCAGTGACCCGACGAGCGACTCGAGTGAGTCGGCGTCGCTGACATCGGGGTTGTGGTCGAAGCCGACGACGTCGTGGCCCGCGGCGCGCAGCCGCGTGCGCATGTTGCCGCCCATCTTGCCCAAGCCGATCATGCCGAGCTGCACGTGAAACTCCCTGCTGCGCTTCGGGTTTGGGAACTTCCGATCAGCCGGAGAGACGCACCGGCATGAGCATGTACCGGTAGTCGGCCTCGGTCTCTTTGCCGGTGATGACCGCCGGCTTGACCGCGCCGTTGAACGACAGATGCGCCTGGTCGGAGTCGAGCGCACCGAGACCGTCGAGCAGGTAGGCGGGGTTGAACGCGATGGTCATCGCCTCGCCGTCGTACGCCGTCTCGATCGCCTCGGAGGCCTGCGCCTCGCCACCGGTGCCTGCCTCCAGGACGCATTCGTCGCCAGAGAACGTCAACCGGATCGGCGTGTTCCGCGCCGCGACGAGCGAGACGCGCTTGACCGCCTCGACCAGCTGCGTGGTCGTCACCCGCGCGGAGGAGTCGAACTCGTTGGGCAGCAGCGACCGGTACTTCGGGAATTCACCCTCGAGCAGGCGCGTCGTGGTGCGCCGGGCACCGCCGGAGAAGCCGGCCATTCCCTCGCCCTGCGCGCCGGTGCCGAGAGCGACCGACACCTCGGCGCCCGTGCCGGCCAGGGTCTTCGCGGCCTCGGCCAGGGTGCGCGCCGGGATGAGCGCCGTCGTTGCGGCAGTGGAACTTTCCGGCCGCCACTTGAGATCGCGTATCGCCAGTCGGTAGCGGTCGGTGGCCGCCAACGTCAGCTGTTCGCCGTCGACCTCGACCCGGATGCCGGTCAGGACCGGGAGGGTGTCGTCCTTGCCGGCGGCAATGTAGACCTGGGCAACCGCCGCGGCGAAAGAATCACTGGCAATGCGGCCGGCCAGGTCGGGCATCGGTGGCAACGTCGGGTAGTCCTCGACCGGCAACGTCGGCAGGGTGAACCGCGCGGAACCACAGGTGAGGACGACGCTGGACCGGTCGGTCTCGATCTCCACCGCTGAGGCGGGCAGGCTGCGGGTGATCTCGGCGAGCAATCGCCCCGACACCAGCACCTTGCCCCCATCGCTGGCCTGGCAGTCCAGGAGCGCCTCGGCCGACACCTCGTAGTCGAAGCCGGACAACCGCAGCTCGTGTCCGGTCACTTCCACCAGGAGACCGGCGAGCACTGGAACCGCAGGGCGCGCCGGCAGTGTGCGCGCCGTCCACGCGACTGCGTCAGCGAAGTCGTCCCGCTCGACTCGAAACTTCACCGGTGACCGCCTTCCGTGCGGATGTCGTCCCCAGTCAGGGGCGTTGGCTGTAACTGCTTGTAGAGCTCTGATAGAGAACTACTCTTCGTCACCATAGGTAGCCCCGAACTGTGGGAAACGTCTGTTTGTGCTGGTCAGCGGCGTGTGGGGACGTGGACGATGGTGTGGAGCAAGGGCCGGTCGCGCGGGCGGTCGCCGGCTCGAGTATCACCGTCCCCAGTGACATCCGACACCACCCACACTGTCCACACGCTTGTCCACAGCATGTGCACCACGTGATCTTGTGACAGATTGCGACATATTGGTCACGCGGGCCGGGCCCGGATCTTGATGCGGTTGGTCAGCTCGGTGACCTGGTTGTAGATCGATCGGCGTTCGGCCATCAGCGAGCGGATCTTGCGGTCGGCGTGCATCACCGTCGTGTGGTCACGGCCACCGAACGTCTGGCCGATCTTGGGCAGCGACAGGTCGGTGAGTTCGCGGCACAGGTACATCGCGATCTGCCGGGCCGTTACCAGCACCCGCGACCGGGACGACCCGCAGAGGTCCTCGATCGTCAGGCCGAAATACGCCGCTGTCGCGGCCATGATCGTGGCGGCGGTGATCTCGGGCCCACTCTGGTCGGAGATCAGGTCCTTGAGGACGATCACCGCGAGGTCGAGCGACACGACCTGACGGTTGAGGCTGGCGAAGGCCGTGACCCGGATGAGTGCGCCCTCGAGCTCGCGGATATTGCTCTGGATCTTGCTCGCGATGTACTCGAGCACTTCCGGCGGGGCGGCCAGGCGTTCCTGCGCCGCCTTCTTGCGCAAGATGGCGATGCGCGTCTCGAGGTCGGGCGGCTGGACGTCGGTGATCAATCCCCATTCGAACCTGTTGCGCAGCCGGTCTTCGAGGGTGGAGAGCTGCTTTGGCGGCCGGTCGGAGCTGATGACGATCTGCTTGTTGGCGTTGTGCAGCGTGTTGAACGTGTGGAAGAACTCCTCCTGCGTCCGCTCCTTGTTCTCCAAGAACTGGATGTCGTCGACGAGCAGGATGTCGACGTCGCGGTACCGGCGCTGGAAGGCTCCGGCCTTGTCGTCCCGGATCGAGTTGATGAAGTCGTTGGTGAACTCCTCGGAGCTCACGTAACGCACCCGCTGACCGCTGAACAGGCTGGTGGCGTAGTGCCCGATGGCGTGCAGGAGATGGGTTTTGCCAAGGCCGCTCTCGCCGTAGATGAACAGCGGGTTGTACGCCTTGGCCGGCGCCTCGGCGACCGCCACCGCGGCAGCATGTGCGAACCGGTTGCTCGAACCGATGACGAAGGTTTCGAACGTGTACTTCGGGTTGAGCCGTGCGGGTTCGGCAGGTCGTTGCCCTGAGGTGTCCCGCCCCATACCCGGAGTCGGTGCGGGTGGTGTGGGTTCCGGCGCCGGTGCGGACGCGCGCTCATCGAGCATGGCCGGTGCATCCGGGGACGGCGAGACGGTCACCGCGACCCGGATCTCCCGGCCGAGCTCAGCGGACAGCGCGCCGGCGATGATCGGCCGGAACCGGGTTTCGAGCAGGTCCTTGGTGAACTCGTTCGGCGCCGCGAGCAGCGCGGTGTCCTCCACCAGGCCCAGCGGTCGGGTCAGCGAGATCCACGCCCGGTTCTGGGCGTTGAGTACGCCGTCGGACAGCCCTTCCAGAGAGCGTTCCCATACCGCGACGAGATCGATCGCGCTATCAGCAGCCATGGTGGGCGTCCTCTCGATCGAGCATGTCCACAACCTGCTGGATGCGGCCGATCATGCCGGGGCGAGCCAGTGACGTGCGCTTTTTCCGGTCTTCCACGCGGTCATCCACACCGTCATCCACATCCTGTGCACGCACGTCGCCGCAGTCGCTGGCGATCCGTGCGCCGCGGGACACGGGAACGAAGGGGCCCCGGCAGCTGGCGCCGGCGCACTTCGACAATGCCGGCGGTCGCCCGCGGAAACCTCGGGCGGAACGTCGGCACGTGCTGCAGGACGAACCTGCGGGGGGAAGTCACGGCGCGGCGCGACGATAACGCTTAGTGGGAAGCGCAGTCCAGCAGTTGTCCACAAGCCCCCGGATGCGACACGATGTCGGCAACCCTCCGGTGTTTGACCACCGTGAAGGCCCTGCGTATCGTAGGGCAGTCGTGTGCCGGGAGGCCGGTACGATGCTGCCGCGGTCGCTCTTCCTGACTGCGCCCGACGTGATCCCGAGTGGAGCTTTTCGTGAGCAAGCGCACGTTCCAGCCGAACAACCGCCGTCGTGCCAAGACGCACGGCTTCCGGCTGCGCATGCGCACCCGCGCGGGTCGCGCCATTCTCGCTACCCGGCGCGCCAAGGGCCGCCGGGAGCTGTCGGCCTGACGTGCTGCCCGCCGCCGCGCGTGTGCGGCGAAGCGCAGACTTTTCCGCCGTTCTGAAGTCCGGTCGCCGGGCCGGCCGTGGGCCCCTCGTCGTCCATCTGCTCGTGCCGCCGGCCGCTGGCCAGATCTCGACCGGGGCACAGCGCCGGGCCGGTTTCGTTGTCGGTCGGGGCATCGGCAATGCCGTGGCCCGCAACCGCACCCGCCGCCGCTTGCGGCACCTTGTTCGGGACCGGCTCGACGCGCTGCCGGCCGGTGCAACGCTGATCGTCCGCGCGCTACCCGGCTCGGGAGAGCTCTCCGCCGCCGATCTCGCGGGTCATTTGGATTCCGGTCTGCGGCATCTCACGAGGGTGTCCGCGTGAGTCTGGTTCTGCTGTCGCTCGTCCGTTTCTACCGGCGAGCCATCAGTCCGTTGCTGGGTCCGCGCTGCCGGTTCTACCCGACGTGCAGCGGCTACACCGAGGACGCACTGCGCGAGTACGGCGCACTGCGTGGCAGTTGGCTCGCCATCCGCCGCGTGTCGCGCTGTCATCCGTTCCACGCCGGGGGCTACGACCCCGTACCGGCCAGGAGCCAGCTCCCCCCGCCGACCCTGCCCGACAACAATTCGCCGCGCGCGGCGGGTACCGTGACGCGGGCACAGCGCCCCGCGGCCGGCTGAGACCAGGAGTTAGTTTGCCTACCGGAATACTGGACCCGCTCTACAAGGGCATCGCGTACTTTCTCGTCGCGATCCACAAGGTCACCAAGTACGCCGGCGGCGCCGAGAGCGGCCTGTCCTGGGCACTCGCCATCGTGCTGCTCACCGCAACGGTTCGATTGATCCTGTTCCCGCTGTTCGTCAAGCAGATCCGGTCGCAGAAGAAGATGACCGCGGTGCAGCCCCTGATGAAGGAATTGCAGGCCAAACACAAGGGTGATCGCGCCACGCTCAACATCGAGATGCAGAAGCTCTACAAGGAGCACGGCGTCAATCCGCTGGCCGGCTGCCTGCCGTTGTTGGCCCAGATGCCGATCTTCATCTCGCTGTTCACGGTGCTGCGCTCGTTCCAGCCCAAGCCGAACACGCTCGAGGGTTGCGGGAAGTTCGTCGGCAGCATCTTCGCGGACGGCTACTGCTACAAGGCATTTCACGGTGTCAATGCCCAGACGGTGCAACAGGCCGGGAAAGCCAAGGTGTTCGGCGCGCCGATCGCCGGCGCGTTCACCTCGAACGAAGGCCTGCTCAAGGCGCTGGGCGCCGACCAGAACCCGGTCAAGATCGTCACGCTGACGCTGATCATCCTGATGGCCATCACGACCTTCATCACGCAGCGGCAGATGATGGCCAAGAACGCGCCCACCGACGCGGCCGCCGCGACGCAGCAAAAGGTGCTGTTGTACGTGATGCCGGGGATGATGGCCGTGTTCGGTATCAACGTCGCACTCGGCGTGCTGATCTACTGGACCACCACCAACATCTGGTCGATGGCGCAGCAGCGCGTCGTGCTCAACCAGCAGGCCGAAGCCAAGATCGAACCAGTGCGCCCTCCGGTGAGTGAGCCCCTCCCGCCCGGCTACAAGCCGCCGCGCGCACGCAAGCCCCCGACCCCGCCCGCCGCCGCCGCAAACGGTGCCGCGACGGGAGACGGCGACACGATCCCCACCGAACCGGCGAAGCCGCCGGCCACCGGTGCCAACCGCAACAACCGTAAGAAGGGCCCCCGACGTGGCGGACGACGCTGAAGAAACTGTTTCCGAGGCATTGCCAGCGGCCGGTGAGCTGGCTCCCGCCAGCCCCCGGGCCAGCGGGCGCGTTGCCGAACTCGAGCACGAGGGCGAGATCGCGGCGGACTACCTCGAGGCGCTGCTCGACATCCTCGACATCGATGGTGACCTGGACCTCGATGTCGAGGGGGACCGGGCGATCGTCGAGATCGTGGGCCGCGATCTGGACACGCTCGTCGGGCCGCGCGGGACGACCCTCGAGGCACTCCAGGAGCTGACCCGGCTCGCGGTGCTGACTCAAACCGGCGAGCGCAGCCGCCTGATGCTCGATG
>JBDSAK010000066.1:0-5828 GCA_039922195.1 Mycobacteriales bacterium | reverse complement strand
CGCGAACGACACCCAGCTGGCGTCGAGCAACCACAGCATCAGCCAGCATCCGGCGAGTCCGATCGCCAGTGCGCCGAGCAGGCGCATAGCAACCGCTGTCAGAGCCCGATGCCGCACCGCTCGCGCCAGTAGTGCGGTCGCCGCGGCCCCGGCAGCGGCGGCACCGACGTAGGTCGCCGGCAGTGGGCCAGAACCGTAGGCGTCCAAAAAGATGGCGCTCGCCGACACGGCGATCCAGGCGATCGTCAGGCCGAGGGCGAACGCCTGCGTCGCGAGCAGCACGATTCTGCTGGTCGAACTGCGTGCCGCCGTCATGACAGGGCGAGTTCCGGGATCTCCTCGATCTCGGCGTCCTCGTCGGCGAGCGCGCGCAATCGCAGCGCCAGAGCGGCGATGACACTGCGAGCGATGACCGGCCGGTCGTCGAGCAGCTCCTCGAACGCTGAGCGCCGCAGCCGCAACAGCAGCGAAGGCTGGATGGCAGTTACCGACGCCGACCGGGCAGCGGGCGCCAGCACGGCGAGTTCGCCGACGACATTGCCCGGTCCGCACTCGGTCAGCGTGCGATCGCCGATGTGCGCGCGGACCAAGCCGTCGGCGACGACGTACAGCCAGTCCTCCAGTGCGCCGCGTTCGATGACGGCATCGCCAGCCGCGAAGCGAACCTCCTCGAGCACTCCGGCGACCGCGGCGAGGGTGTAGCCGGGCACCGCGCTGAAGATGCCGACACGTTGGAGAACTGCCACGCGCTCGATGACCAGCAATTCGTCAGCCACGGGCAGCAACTATTCTGAAACGTCTGCGGTACACGGTCGTAAACCCTTGGAAACAAAGGACTTGCGGTGGGCCGGAGAAGGATGCGGAACGTCGGGGGGCAGGACTCACGCCGGTCGGCCGCGGTGACATCTCGTCTCCGAGAGAAAGGATTGTCAGTCTCGCACACGCGCCGTGGATTCTCTGGCGGGCCGGACATACCCCCCCATCCCACCATCGCCCCCGCCCCGCCCGCCGGCTATGACTCGTGTCGGTCACCTGTCGGCAGTGTTGGTGCAATCACCCGTCGCTCGGGAAACGCACGTTTGGCGGCTGGCTGAACGACCGTCGGGCCACCTCGAGAAGCGCGACGAGGTATGCGACTCCGGCTGCCACGCCGACGACGGAGACAACGGCGGTGTCCGCACCCGCGGCGTTCGCGATCAGCGCACCGAGCGTTCCGGCGACGAGCGCGTTGACGACGCTCATGAAGAAGTTGGTGCTGCCGACGACGTGGGTGGCCATGTGCCGCGGCATGCCCATCGTGTACGTCTGCATGAGTCCAGCGAGATCGTCATGCGCTGAGGTCACCAGATGATTGGCCAGTGTCGGATCCATCAGGAGGTAGGCGGCGCGGATCCGGTTCATGCCGATGACGAGTGCCGCATCGTCGACGCTGGCATTGTGCACGCGCATGCCGGTCAGTGTGCCGAGCACGAGCACCGAGGCTCCCAAGCCGATGGACAGTACGTCGAAGGTCGTGCCGAAGCCCGACGTCTGAACCACCAGTGCCAGCACGACCAGGGCTGCGGACGCGACGGTGAGATGGATGGAGATCCGGCCCATCACTTCCGACCAGGTCATGCTCCGTGTGGCGAGCAGGCTCCAATGCTCGGTGGCGAGCAGCTGGGCCCGCACGGATGCGGGTAGCGGCGCGTCGAGCAGCGCCGACTCGTGAGCTGCCGGTCGGGGCTCCGCGACCATGGGCGCTCCTTCGCTGTGCGGTCGCTGCAAGCAATCACAGTTTGGGCGTCCTGTCACCGGGTGTGCTCGGTCGCCGTGCCGCAGTAGTCTCTGCGCACACCGCGAGGACGAAGACTGGACTCATGGCCAAGCCCACCATCATCACTGTCGACGACGACCCGATGGTGTCGGCGGCGATTACCCGCGACCTGCGCTCGCACTACGGCGCCGACTACCGCATCGTCCGGGCCGGCTCGGGCCGCGAAGCCCTTGCTGCGATGGCGCAACTGGCGCTGCGCGGTCACCCGGTCGCGCTGATCGTCACCGACCAGCGGATGCCGGAGATGACCGGCATCGAGCTGCTCGAGCAGTCGCGAGTCCATGCGCCCGGCGCCAAACTGTTGTTGGTGACGGCGTACGCCGACACCGACGTCGCGATCCGCGCGATCAACGACATCGGTCTCGACTACTACCTGCTCAAGCCGTGGGATCCGCCTGACCAACACCTCTACCCGGTCGTGGACGACCTGCTCGGTGACTGGCGCCAGGCGAATCCCGACCACTCCTCCGACGTACGCGTCGTCGGGCACCGATGGTCCGACCGTAGCCACGAGATCAAGACGTTCCTTGCGCGCAATCACGTTCCCTACCGGTGGTACGACGTCGAACGCGACGAAGAAGGTCAGCGGTTGTCGGCGCTGGCGGAGGCGGCGGACATCGACTTGCCGCTGGTGCTCGTGCCCGACGGCGACACACTGCGGTCGCCGTCGACACTCGAGCTCGCCGGGTCGCTCGGCCTGCACACCACCGCGCAGCAGCCGCTGTACGACGTGTGCATTGTCGGCGGGGGTCCGGCCGGGCTCGCGGCCGCGGTCTACGCCGCGTCGGAAGGACTGAGCACCGTCATCGTCGAGCGGGAGGCACCGGGCGGGCAGGCGGGACAGAGCGCGGCGATCGAGAACTACCTGGGCTTTCCCAAGGGGCTGACCGGCTCCGACCTGACGCAGCGTGCCGTCGCGCAGGTGACCCGCTTCGGCGCCGAGATGGTGCTCGCGCGTTCGGCCGTCAGGTGCGAGACGCGCGGGCCGGTGCTTGCGGTGCTCCTCGATGGCTCGGTGGAGATCGAGGCGCGCGCCGTCATCGTCGCGACCGGCGTCTCCTACCGCAGACTCGAAGCGGCGGGCCTCGACGAGTTGACCGGCCGCGGCGCCTACTACGGCGCGAGCGCCAGTGAGGCAAGCCAGTGCGAGGGCGACGACGTCTACGTCGTCGGCGCCGCCAACTCTGCCGGGCAGGCAGCGCTCAATCTGGCCCGGCACGCCAAGCGGGTGGTGATGCTCGTCCGGGCGGCGACGCTGCAGGACTCGATGTCGCGCTACCTGATCGAGCGGATCGACGCCGCAGCCAATATCGAGGTGCGATTGCACAGCGAGGTGATAGCTGCGCACGGCGATGGACATCTCGAGTCGATCACCATCCGGGACCGGGACTCGGGTGCGTCCGAGGACGTGCCGACGACGTGGCTGTTCGTGTTCATCGGCGCGTCACCGCGCACCGATTGGCTGGGTGAGCGCGTCGTCCGCGATGACTTCGGCTTCGTCGTCACCGGCCAGGACCTGCTGGCATCGCGGTACGCCGCAGCGTGGCCGTTGCCGGGGCGTCCGCCGTTCGGACTCGAAACGAGTGTTCCGGGTGTTTTCGCCGCCGGCGACGTACGGCTCGACTCGATGAAACGCGTCGCGTCCGCAGTAGGTGAGGGCGCGATGGCCGTGTACCAGGTGCATCGCTTCCTGGCGACCATCTGATGCTGGTCGAGGAGCTGCGGCCGCTCGCCTTGTTCGACGGGGTCACCGACGAGCAACTGAGCCGCCTCATCGAGGCGAGTGACGAGGTCACCTTCGAGCCGGGCCAGGACTTGTGGCTCGCCGGTGAGCCGGCGGATTACTGGTGGGTGTTGCTCGATGGCACCGTCGATCTCGTCCGGCGCGTGGGCCGCGAGGACGCGGTGGTTGGCACCTTTGACGCACCCGGCCGTTGGGCCGGGGGTTTCCGGGCGTGGGACTCCGACGCGGTCTACCTGGCGACCGGCCGAACGACCGGCTCCGGCCGGATGCTCAAGGTGCCGGCGGAGGCGCTGCGGGACCTGATGACGGCGTTCCCTCTCGTGTCGCACTTCATCAACGGCCTGCTGCACACCGCGCGCACCATCGAGGCCGGCGCCCGGCAACGCGAGGCGTTGGTCTCCCTCGGCACGATCTCCGCCGGGCTTGCGCATGAGATCAACAATCCGGCCGCTGCGGCCAGCCGCGCCGTCGACTCGCTCGGCGGCGAGGTCGACGTGCTGCTCGCCTCGCTGAGCAGGCTCGCGCAGGGCGGGATCTCCGCTGACCAGTTCACCCGGCTCGATGTGCTGCGCCGGGAGATCGAGGCGTCCAGTGCTCCGGTCGATCCGCTGGCCGTCGCCGATCACGAGGACGCGCTCGCGGCATGGCTGCGCGGTCATGGGGTGGCGCGCGACTGGGTGATCGCGCCCACGCTCGCAGCGGCCGGAGTCCGGCTGGAGTGGTGCGAGCGGGTGGCCGCTGTGCTCGACGGGCCGGCACTCGAGCCGGGCCTGGAATGGGTGGCGAGCACGGTGTCGGTTGCCGCACTGCTTGGTGAGGTCACGGAGTCGACGCGCCGCGTCTCTGGCGTCATCGCGGCGGTGAAGTCGTACTCGCAGATGGATCGTGGGTCACTGCAGGAGGTCGACCTCACCGAGGGCATCGAAAGCACACTGGTGTTGCTCGGGCAGAAACTGCGTGGCGGCGTAGCCGTCGTGCGCGACTACGCGGTCGATGTACCGCGCATCGAGGTCTACGCCGGAGAACTCAACCAGGTGTGGACCAACCTCATCGACAATGCGGTCGATGCGATGGACGGCACCGGGACACTGCGGATCTCGACCAGTCTCGACGGTGATGGGGTGCTTGTCTGCATAGGTGACACGGGACATGGCATGCCGCAGACCGTTGCGGCGCGAGCGTTCGAAGCGTTCTTCACCACCAAGGACGTCGGCAAGGGCACCGGGCTCGGTCTCGACATCGCCCGTCGCATCGTCGCCGAGCGCCACGGCGGCACGATCGGCATCGAATCGCATCCTGGCGACACCGTGGTCAGCGTCCGGCTCCCGCTCCGCCAAGCCGCTTCCTGAGGTAACGACATGCCAGTCGTGCCTGCGGTGCCTTGACCGGGGACGTGAGCGGCGAGACATTGACCGCGCCCGGAACCTGATCACGGGAGCATCAGTGAGGTCGGACCTGCAACGCGAGCCGCTACCGAGCGAGGTACTCGATCTGCTGGCGAGGCTGGAAGCAGATAGGCGAGCGAAGCTCGAGCCCGCTCTCACTCGCGCGGTCAATGCCTGCGGCTGCACATCGGGAGCGGTCGCGCTGATCGCGGGCATGGTCGCCGCGATCGGCTGGTGGCTTGCCGAACGCGGCGATCGGATCGTCATGTGGCCAGAGGCCGGCATTGCGTTCGGCGTGGTCCTCGGGGTGACCTTGCTCGCTAAGGGAGCGGCCATTCTGACGGGCAAGCTCTGGTACGCCGCCACGGTGCGCAGTCTGCGCCGCCGCCTCCCGGCTGCCGCGCGGGTCGTGACGTGAAGGCCTTCACCGAGGTCGATCTGACGCGCGTCTACCGGGCGGTCAGCATGGCTCGCGCGTCAGGCAAGTTCGGCGGTATGCACGGCCCGCTGGAGGCGATGGCGTGGCTGCATGTCGCGATCAGTGACCTCGAGCGCATCGACGACGCCGTGGTCGATGCCACCCGCGTTGACGCTGCGGTGCTTGCCGACCTGCAGCGGATGAGCCAGTACGAGAAGCCGATGCACTTCTGCGAGCTCAGCGATCGGAGCGCGGAGGAGGAGCTGGACGCCGCACCCGTCGGTATCGCAGATCCGGTGGCGCTCGCGGTGACGACCGAGGCGCTCGCTCGGATGTCGGGGGAGGACGCGGCGGCTCGGCTGATGTCGTTCGCCGTACGACGCACGGCCGCGGTCAACACCGTTCTCGATGCGAGCGATCGCTACCTCGCGGGCTGGTGGTCGGCCGATCGATTCGACCGGGTGT
>JBDSAK010000065.1:0-4098 GCA_039922195.1 Mycobacteriales bacterium | reverse complement strand
GGCAGATAACCAACGTGTCGACCGAGGCCGTTGTGCACCCAAGCACTGACGTCGGCGCCATCGAGACGTACCACGCCGGCACTCGGCGTCAGCACACCGACCAGCTGCCGCGCGAGGGTTGACTTGCCGGCGCCGGAAGGCCCGATCACCCCCAGAGCCTCGCCTGGCTCCAGATCGAACGTTACCGCACGCAGGAGCACCTTTGACGTGCCCGGCGCGACAAACAGCAGGCTTTCGACGGAGAGCCTTCCGGCAGGCCGCGGAAGGGATAGGCTCCTGTCCCGCACCGGGCTCCCGGCAAGCAGTTCACCGAGACGGTGCACAGCGTCGCGAACCGATACGATGCTGCGCCAGGCGCCGGTGATTTGCTCGACCGGCTGCAGCGCACGGCCGAGCAGAAGGCTGGCCGCGAACATCGTACCGGCCGTCACGGAGCGCTCGATGACGAGATAGGCACCAAGCCCAAGGATCACCGACTGCATGGCCAGGCGCAGGAAGCGCACCATGCTCTGCACGTTGGCGGCACGATCGCTCGCGACAACCTGGCGGCTCAGCATCCGTTCACGGTCACCCGACCATCGCCGCAACAGGTCGACCGTCATGCTCATGGCGCGTATCGCTTCGACGTTGCGAAGACTGAGCTCGGTGAAACTGTAGTTGCGCGACGCCGCCGCATTGGCGTCGGACAGAGGAGTGCGGACCAGCCATTCATTGGCAAGCGCCAGGAGGACGAGAGCGACACCGCAGGTCAGGGCAAACGCCCCAAGCATCCAGTGCAGCATGAAGATCGCCGCGATGTAGATCGGCGTCCAGGGCAGATCGAAAATGGAATGTATGCCCACGCCGCTGACGAATTGCCGGAAACCGTCGAAGTCGCGGAGCAGCTGGCTTCGCGCGCCGCCCGCGCCCGCCGGACGATCGATGATCGCCGTCATGATGCGAGGCGCAATGCGGCGGTCGAGACGTACGCTCGCGCGTATCAGCACACGCGCCCGCGCTGCATCGAGTCCCGCCAGCGCCACGTACGCAAGCAGGAGGGCAATGGTTAGCATCAGCAACGTGACTGTGCTGCTGCTCGGCAAAACCCTGTCGTAGACCTGCAGCATGTACAGCGGGCCGGCCAAATATAGCAGGTTCACCGCGAGGCTGAAGGCGCCCGCGGTGAAGAAATAGGTGCCAACGGACCGCAACAGATATCCAAAGCCGAATGACTTTCTGCTCACGAATCCATCACGCATGTTGAAAGTCGGCGCTCGTCAAGCCGAGGTGGACGCCCAGAAGATCGATCTTCATGTCGGCGGCATGCGTATCGGAGGTGCTGACTGTTTCGGCAGTGTCGCCGGTATTGACGAGTATCTGCGTATTTCCGGCCACTTCGATGTAGGCCACACCGTGGGCGTTCAGCGTAAGGTTGCCCGCGCCGGTGATGTTTCCCTGGAAGCTGGGAATGCCCATGGTGGAGTTGATCCCTGCGATGCCGGTAAAATCGATTTTGTCGGAGCCATGCTCGAAGTCGACAATCGTGTCCGATGCGTCGGCTCTCGTATCCCCGACTGAATTATAGACGAACGTGACAGGTCCGGAGCCCGTAAGCGTATCGGCACCGGCGCCTCCGGAGATACGATCGCCGCTGCTGCCGACGATCAAATCGTTGCCCGCGGTGCCTCGGAGAATGTCAGCACCCTCACCGCCGACAATAAGTTCGCCGCTGCCGTGTGTCTCGTTGCCGGCGATGTCGGTCGCGTTCGAGCTATACTTGTGGACGACCCCGTTGGCCGGGCTGGGGGCGGTGAAGTTCCAGTTGCCGTCGTTGCTTGTGGTGGCAAATCCCAGCCACGTAGCGCCATCATAGAGAGAGATCGTATCGCCCGATCCTCCGGTGGTCCCGGTCAACGTCATCTGTCCATCGGCCACGACATAGCCGGTGAAAACCGAGATCGGTCCCTGGGTATCCAGCTTGACGTCGAGGGAGACCGAGTCGGCGAGTGAACTGCCGTCGAGCATCTGTGCGTCGGCTGGGGGATCAGCCGCTGCCGTAAGTGCCGGGTTCGAGGTTGGACCATCTCCTGACGATGCGCCGCGGTCGTCCACCATGACTTGGCTCTGGGTAGAGGGCGCCGCAGGGTTCCCTGGCGGCACAACGGCGGGATTGGCGCCCGTAACCACCACACTCGGCCCGACGACGACATTGCCGCCACCGGCTATACCGAGGGTGCCCTCACCCTGTATATTGGCCAGTACAGTAGGGTCCCAGCCGGCCTCGTAGTACTCGTTGCTGACGCCCCTCAGGTTGACCTGACCGCCCGCGAGCACGCCGCCTATGGCCGTCGTCTGCAGACCGTGAGTGGAGAATGTCGTGTCGGTGAAATTTGCGGAGTCTTGAACGATCGCCCCAGTGCCCAGGTTGTTCTCGAAGCCGGTCTCCCGAACGTGAGTGATGCCCGACGTCGCGACCATGCCCGGACCGTCGTTCTCCACGAAGTAGGCGCCCTTGACGGTCATGTCGTATGCGCCGTTGTCCAGGATCAGGCCCGCGACGCCGTTCTTGCGGAAGCCGCCGCCCTCCCAGTCGAGCGCGCTCGTCTCCCCGCCGCCCGCGCTGTTGGCGAAGCGCGCACCGCCCTGGCCATTGCCATGCATCCAGGAATTGAACACGATGCCTTGGGAGACATTGCCCAGGACATCCAACCCGATGCCGCCGACGTGCTCGATGTTTACGTTGCTGATGCTCCAGTCGTGAATCGAGCGGTCGTTTCCATCCGCCACGATCTTGATGCCGTCGCCCTCGAGGCCGTTGCCTTGAATGGAGAAGTTCGAAAGCGTCAGGGAACCCAGATCGACGCCGGGACCGACAATTATCTCAATGACGGGAGATCCGTCGGTGATCTGCGATATGATCTTGGCGCCACCGAGGTCGATTCCGGTTGGGCCTTTGCTTGAGCTTGTGACGTTGATGACGATAGGCGCGGTCACAGTGTGAGTGTCGTCCGTCAGATGCGCGACGGAGCCGCCCGTCATCGCCGATTGGAGCGCGGTCTCCAGCGCGTCCGTTCCGGTGCTGCTGGCCATGTCGGCAGTCGTGGCCGCGGTCACCGGCGCCAGCGTGGGAATCGCCACACCCGCAGAGCCCACGGAGACTTGGGCCAGGTTCCCCTCCGTCACGCCGCTCACCGTGAGAGTGTCTTCGGTGGCAACGTGACCGCTGCCGCCCGTGAGGAACACGTTTCCGGGGCCTCGCAAGTCGGCCAGGATCGTCGGATCCGAACCTGTACCGGTGTAGGTGCTGGTGTTGCCGACGAGAGTGGCATCTCCCGTCAGATAACCGCTTATTCCGAGGGTTTGTGCACCGGTGGTCGAAAATGTGTCGTTGTTGAAATTTCCGTAGTTTTGAAACGTCACACCAGCGCCGAGGTTGTTTTCGAAGTTGCTATTTGTGACCGACGTAATGCCGGACATTGCGCTGATGCCCGAACCGTTGTTGTTTATGAATGCCGCGCCATCGACGCTGATGTCGCGCGCCCCGTTGTCCAACGTCAGACCGGTCGAGCCATTGTCCTGGACGCCGCCGCCAAACCACCTGAGCGCGCTCACCATGCCGCCGGACGCACTGTGGGCAAAGTACGCACCACCCTGGGCGTTACCGTTCATCCATGAGTTCGACACCAGGCCTTCGAAGACGCTGCCTTGCACATTGAGGCCGTAGCCGCCGACATTCTCGACATTGACGTTGTCGATGCTCCAATTGTAAATCCATCTGTCATTGCCATCGGCAACGATCTTGATGCCATCGCCCTCCTGGCCGTTGCCAGCGATCGAGAAATTGGACAGCGTCAGGTAGCGAAGGTCGACGCCCGGATCCACACTGATCTGGATAGCAGGCGAACCGTCTGTGATGTGCGAGACGAGCGTCGCGCCACCCCCGTCGATGCCCATAGCCCCCTGGCTTGTGCTTGTGACGTGAATCACGACTGGCGAGGTGATGTCGTAAATCCTGCCTGTTAGCTGGGCGACATACTCTCCTTCGATTGCGGCGGACAAGGCTGAGCCAAAGTCGGTGGTCGCTGTCTTACTCATAATTCTGATTGCTCCCTGCTGAAA
>JBDSAK010000064.1:0-2692 GCA_039922195.1 Mycobacteriales bacterium | reverse complement strand
GGCTGAACTCACCAAGCCGATGGCCGACCATGTTCTCGGTCACGTAGACCGGGATGTGCTTCTTGCCGTTGTAGACCGCGATCGTGTGGCCGATGAAGGTCGGAAAGATGACCGACGCGCGCGACCACGACTTGACGACCTTCTTCTCGTTGCGCTTGTTCATCTCCTCGATCCGCCCTTGCAGGCGGGCCTCGATGAACGGACCTTTCTTGATCGAACGGGACATCTGGCTTGCTTCCCCTACTTCCGGTGTCGCGAGCGGACGATCAGGCGACCCGTCGTCTTGGAGCGCCGGGTGCGGTAGCCCATGGCCGGCTGGCCCCACGGTGTCTTGGGCGGCATGCCGGTCGGGGACTTGCCCTCGCCGCCGCCGTGCGGATGGTCACGCGGGTTCATGACGACGCCCCGGACCTCTGGCCGCCGGCCCATGTGCCGGGAACGACCGGCCTTGCCGAGGTTCTGGTTCTCGTGGTCCAGGTTGCCGACCTGGCCAACGGTGGCCATGCACCGGATGCTGATGCGCCGGACCTCGCCGGACGGCAGGCGGACCTGGGCGTAGTCGCCCTCCTTGGCCAGCAGCTGCGCGGCGGTGCCCGCGGACCGGACGATCTGGCCGCCCTTGCCCGGGATCAGCTCGATATTGTGGATCGTGGTGCCGAGCGGGATGTTCGCGATCGGCAGCGCATTGCCGACGCGGGCGTCCGCGGACGGACCGGCAACGACCACGTCACCCACCTTCAGGCCGTGCGGCAGGAGCATGTATCGCTTCTCGCCGTCGCGGTAGTGCAGCAGGCCGATGCGCGCGGAGCGGTTCGGGTCGTACTCAACCGTGGCGATGCGCGCCGGCACGTCGAACTTGTCGCGCTTGAAGTCGATGCGACGGTAGTGCGTCTTCTCGCCGCCGCCGCGATGGCGCACGGTCAGACGGCCCTGGTTGTTCCGCCCGGACCCGCGCTTCTGCGGCTCGAGGAGCGGCTTGTGGGGCTCCGTGGTCGTGATCTCGTCGAAGGTCGAGCGCGTCATGCCGCGGATGCCGGGCGAGGTGGGCTTGTACGAGCGCAACGGCATCTCAGACGCCCTCGAAGAACTGGATCTTCTGGCCGGCAGCCAGGGTCACAATGGCCTTGCGCCACGGCGAGGTGAAGCCCTTGATGCGGCCACGCTTGGTACCGCGCGACTTCTCCTTGGCCTTGGTGGTCAGGACGTTGACGGCAACCACGGTCACCTTGTCGCCCGCGTACAGCTCCTCGATCGCCGCCTTGATCTGGATCTTGTTGGCGTCGGGGTGCACGCGGAAGGTGTAGCGGCCACGGGTCGACTGGTCGATCGACTTCTCGCTCACGACCGGGCGCAGGATGATCTCGGGCGCGGTGAGCGCGCTCACAGGTAGACCTCCTCCATCCGGGCGAGAGCCGGCTGCTCGATCACGACGGTGTCCGCGTTGAGCACGTCCACGACGTTGAGCGAGTCGGCGAGGATCACGACGACGCGCGGCAGGTTGCGGGCGGACAGGCGGAGCTTCTCGTCAGCCGACGGCGCAACCACGAGCACGCGGCCCGTCGCGTTGAGGGCGCTCAGCACGCCGACGACGTCCTGGGTCCTGATCGCCTCCAGCCCGAAGGAGTCGAGGACGCGGATCGCCTCGTCACCGAACTTGGAGGTGAGGGCGCCGCGGAGCGCGGCCCGCTTCATCTTGCGGGGCAGGCGCTGCTCGTACGATCGCGGGTGTGGCCCGAAGACGACGCCGCCACCGCGGTAGTGCGGTGCGCTCGGGGTGCCCTGGCGCGCACGGCCGGTGCCCTTCTGGCGGTACGGCTTCTTGCCGCCGCCGCGGACCTCGCCACGCGTCTTCGTGTCGCTCGTACCCATGCGCCGGCCGGCAAGCTGCGCAATCACGACCTGGTGCATCACGGACTCGTTCACCGGCGCCGCGAACAGCTGGTCGTTCAGCTCCACGCTGCCGAGGTCCTTGCCGGTGCGGTCGAACAGGGTGGTCGTCGCCATCACAGGGCCTTCTTCACGAGGATCAGGCTGCCGCGCCCGCCGGGCAGGCTGCCCTTGACGAGCAGCAGGTTGTGCTCCGCATCGGCGCGGACGACACGCACCTTCTTCGTCGTGACACGCTCGTCGCCCATGTGGCCGGCCATGCGCACGCCCTTGTAGACGCGGCCCGGCGTGGTGCCGGGGCCGATCGAGCCGGGCTCACGGTGGTGGTCCGAGCCGTGGGTCTTGGGCCCGCTGTGGAAGTTGTGACGCTTGATGTGGCCGGCGAAGCCCTTGCCCTTGGAGACCCCGCTCACGTCGACGAGGTCACCCTCGGCGAACATGTCGCTCACGGCAATCGTCTGGCCGACCTCGTACTCGCCGATCTCGTCCACGCGGAACTCGCGCAGCGTGCCGAGCGCCGGCAGGTCGCCGAGCTGGCCCGCCTGCGGCTTGTTGAGCTTCTTCTTCTCATCCGTGCCGAGCTGGATCGCGGTGTAGCCGTCGCGGTCTGGTGTGCGCAGGCGAGTCACCGTGTTCGGGGCGACCGACAACACCGAGACGGCAACCATCGTGCCGTCCTTCTCGAAGACCTGCGTCATACCGACCTTTCGCCCGATGAGTCCGATGCTCATCGCACGACGTCCCCGGCGCGGTCATCCGCGCCCAGGGCAAGGCGCCCCGAGCACGCGCAGCGATCGCACCTGAA
>JBDSAK010000063.1:0-4382 GCA_039922195.1 Mycobacteriales bacterium | reverse complement strand
CCTTCTTCCGCAACACCCGCACCTCGGTCGCTGGCGACAACCCGATCGTGCAGGGGTATCGCAACGACCCGAATGGCCCGGGGGCGACGGGGCTCATGGACGCGGGCTTCGCCCGGCTCCGCACGGTCGCGCTCACGTACGACATGCCGACGTCGCTGGCGAAGGCGGCGAGGGCGACCCGTGGCTCGGTCACCTTCTCGGCCGAGAACATGGCCTTTCTCTGGCGGGCGCAGAAGGACTCGTACGGTGCGAACTGGATCGACCCGGAGCTCCTCCCCAACCGTTCGACCGACACGAGCGGCAACTTCGGCTACACGCAGGAGTCGTGGCCGCAACTGGCCCGCTTCCGCACCACCCTCCGCTTCACCTTCTGACCCTCACGAACGGACTCCCCAATGATGACGTCCCTGCAGCACGCGGCGCGTCGGGCGGCGATCGTTCTAGCGGCGATCGCCCTCGCGGCCTGCGACAACATTCTCGAAGTCGAGTTCCCCGGTCAGATCCCGACGGAGCAGATCGGCGATCCCTCCCTGGCGGCGGTGCTGACCCGCAGCGCGATCGGCGACTTCGAGTGCGCCTACAGCAATTACATGAGCGGCTCGGCGGTGCATTCCGACGAGTACGAGACCTCCAACTCCAACGTCCCCCTCGCAAACTGGGGTGAGCGCACGATCACCAAGGACGAGAACGACTATTCGATCGGGACGTGCGAGGGGAACTTCGGGATGAACCTCACGCTGCACACCGCGCGGTTGCAGGCCGAAGACGTCACCAAGAAGCTCACTGCGTGGACCGACGCGCAGGTGACCAACCGCACGTCGCTGCTGGCGCAGGCGAAGGTCTACGCCGGGTACACCTACCTCCTGTTGGGCGAGGGGATGTGCGAGGTTGCCTTCGATGGCGGCCCCGTCCAGCCTCCGTCGGCGGCGCTCGCCCTGGCCGAGACGCGATTCACCGAGGGGCTGGCGCTGGCGCAGACGGCCAGCAACACCGACATGCTCAACCTGGGCCGGGTGGGGATGGCGCGCACCAAGATGGACCTGAAGAAGTGGAGCGAGGCGGCGACGTTCGCCGCGCAAGTGCCGCCGACCTACAACAAGAATGTCGACCGCGGGCAGGAGAGCACCCGCCGGTGGAACAAGCTGTGGCGACTGGCCGAGCAGATAGGGGCGTACACCGTCGCCACGGACTACCGCACCATGAACGACCCGCGGGTGCTGGTGGCCGACGCGGGGCGCGGCGCCTTCAATTCTGAGGTTCGCCTCTGGGTCACCAAGAAATACACGGGACTCACCAGCCCGATGCGACTTGCCAGCGGCATCGAGGCGAACCTGATTCGCGCCGAGGCGCTGATCCAGCAGGACCAGATCGGGCCGGGAATGGCGCTCCTCAACGCGCGGCGACTCTAGGTCGGGCTCGCAGCGCTGAGCGCGGCCACCAAGGCGGAGGCGATCACCGCCGTCCTCGACGAGCGCCGGAAGGAGCTGAGCTTCGAGGGCGGGCATCGCCTCAACGACCTCCTCCGCTACAAGATCCCGTGGAAGGTTGGCTCCAATCCGTTCACCAACCGAAACTACGGCACCACCACCTGCTGGCCGCACCCGACACGGGAGATCAACGGCGTCTGACGCGACGACGCGGAACGTCGCCAACGAAGGGTCGGTGACGAAGGATTGGTGACGAATTGTGTGTGTCGAGGGGGTGGGGCGCGGGCGCCCTACCCCCTCACCGCTTGGCGGCCACTCGTTGAGGTGGGAGAGCGCGTTGTTCCCCAGGTCGAGCGTGTGGACGTAGCCGAGCGTTGCCGCGCTCAGCTTCGCGACGATCGCGCGTCGCTCCTCGGTCCAAACGCTGCATCGCGACCTTCTCCAGGCCCGCGCCACGCGCGCCCACGGCGACCGTGCACCGGCGGAGGTCGACCGCCGGGGGCTAACGATGGCGGGCCACTCATCAGGGTGGGATAAATTCCGGATCGTCTGTCGGTCGGATCATCGCCTCGAAAGGAGGGTAGCCGCGGAGGCCGTTCAGGGCAGGATCCGTGTGCAGGAGCCTTCGGTCCCAGAACCCTTCCTGGAACACCACGTTCAACCAGTTCACGGCGTCGTTGCGGTCTCCCAGTAGCGCGGCAACCTGGGCACGGAGTAGAGCCAGACTTTCATTCTTTCTGGCATCCCGAGGAGGCCTGGGACCGGGAGCCGCTTCGATTGCCCGGAGCGCCTGCTCGACTCCGACGCGGTCACCCCGTGCAGCAGCGCCCAGCGCCCGCCGGCTGAGTCCGTACGGAGTAGCCGGCTGCTGTTGGTTAGAGATGCTGTCGCTCGCTGCGATGTCGCCGAAGGCATCGTAAATTTCAGCCATCTCTTCTCGCTGGATATCCGGATGTGTTGCGAACTCTGCGAGAACCATCTCCCTGAGCGTTCGGGCCGCGCGAGGGTACCCGTGGGCACGCAGCTCGCCAACGGCCAAGGCGCACTCCCCGGACGCAATCATGGAGTTCGCTCGCAGCGTCCTCGCGTCGATGCAGCGCTCCTCTATCTCGCGCTCCCGTCCGAGAGCGGCCAGCGCCCGTATCTCGAGCCGCATGAGGCCGCGATTGGACGGCTCGCGCCGGAGCGCCTCACGCGCGCCTTCCAGTTCTGTCGCGTGATCACCAATGAAGTGATACGCGTTCAGCAGCGACCACCAGTACCAAACGAAGCCCTGCATCCAGCCACGCTCCGGGTCGATGCCTCGCATCACGCGCACCGCTTCCTTTCCTCGTCCGAGGTTTCCGGCGTCCCATGCCAGGGGTAGTGACCATTCCGAGTTGGGAACTACTGCCGCCAGACGGTGGCTGGCGGCGTGCCCACCCGCGAGATCTCCCGTCAGCCAGGCGTCAACCACATCCAGCACGGCACGGTCCCAAGGACCGAAGGTTCGTCCCGACTGCTTCAGGGTGTCGACGAGCACCTCGACCTGCGGCCAGAACCGATGATAGCCGAGCGCAAAGGCTGCCCACACGAGAGGGGTAGCGCTCGTCGTGTCGAGTGCGGCTGCCGCCTGGAAGTGCGAGGTCGCCTCCTCGAAATCGTCTCCGACGAAACTGTCGATACCAAGACGAAGCTCGCGATAACTCTCGTACGTTCTCGGCATGGCTGCGGCATACGACCAACGGTCCAACTTCGGATCCAGGCGCGCCGCCAGCACCGCCATCACCCGGCTCCTCAACACCTCGATCGCCGGTTCCGGGGCGCTGCGCACTCCGTGCACGCTCTCGATGGGAAAAGCCAGAGATCCAGTCTCGGCGTCGACGATCTGGGCTCGCAGGAGCACAGACTCGGCGTCAATGTCGTACGTCGACGTTACCACGAAGCGCGCGCCGTTCGCACGCGCCAGGGCGACGGCTTGCTCGACTTGTGTCGACCCACGATCCTGATCGGCAGGAAGGACGACGGAGGCGCCCGGAACGACGCTCGCGAAGTGGGTTTCGGCCACGCCGTCGCCCAATCGCTCCCTCAGCATCGCGTCGAGCGGATCGTTGCCTGCTTTTCGCCCCGCGGGCGGCGCGCTTGCGACCACCACTCGGTGTGGGTCGAGGGTCGGGTGCCCCACTCGCCAGCTGATTCCAACGGCGGTTGCGAGCAGAGAGAGGGCCACACCGGCGACCCCCAGCATCACTGTCTTTCGCCGTAAGAAAACAGGAGACGGGGCTGCAGGCTGTGTTTCATCGGGTGCGGCAACCGGTGTTTTGGCGCGTCGAGCAAATTCGAGCGGGACCGGTAGGTTGCCGTTTTGCGGTCTGGCCGTAGCAGGCGCGGTGCCCACTCTGATTCGCTCCGCTACCCCCAGGACGGCGGGATCGGGCGCCACGCCGAGCTCCTCCTGAACGAAGCTCCCGTACTGCTGGCCGTGGCGCAGCGCGGCCGCGCTATCGCCGGCGGCGGCGAGCGCCTTCATCAACGATGCTGCGACGGCGCCACTCAAGGGGTCGAGAGCGGCAAGTTGTTTCCACCAACCGGCGGCAGCGGACCAGTCGGCGCTTTGCTCTGCGGCGGTAGCGAGCCGCCGTAACGCGTCCGCATAATCCCTGTCCAGACGCGTGCGCTCGACGTCGACCCAGCGTTCGAACGCCGGAGCGTTGGTCAGGTGGAATCCGTCAAGAAAGGGGCCACCATAAGCCGCAACCGCGCGCTCGAACTCTCCGGCTGACCGGGAGTCTTCGAACTCTGTCAGGTCGCTCGTAATGACGTCCGCATTCAGGCGCATGGCCGCCGCGGTCTGAATAACGAAGTCCGGGCCAAGCCCCTTCCGCAAGACGAATATGACCTGGCTGAGGGCGTTTCGAGCCTGCTCGAGACCAGTGTCAGGCCAACGGTAACCGAGCAGCTTGTCGCGGGTGATCC
>JBDSAK010000062.1:0-5344 GCA_039922195.1 Mycobacteriales bacterium | reverse complement strand
AGGCCCGCTGGGGTGTCCAGGCGGATCGTCGTGACGGGCTCGGTGACCGCCACCATGCCAGTCTCGACGAGAACCGTCGCCACTCCCATGGTGCCGTGGCCGCACATCGGCAGGCAGCCCGACACCTCGATGAACAGCACGCCCCAGTCGGCGTCGTCGCGAGTGGGCGGCTGCAGGATCGCGCCCGACATCGCGGAATGCCCGCGCGGCTCGTACATGAGCAATGTCCTGATGTGATCCAGGTGCTGCATGAAGTAGAGCCGCCGCTGCGCCATCGTCGAGCCCGGAATCACGCCCACTCCCCCGGTCACCACCCTGGTCGGCATGCCTTCGGTGTGCGACTCGACCACCTGGAACACCTTGCTCGAGCGCATCTAGGTCTCCTCGGCATCGCCGGCGGCAAGCGCCGCGATGCTGATCGGCACGGCTATCGGGCGGTACACGAGTGCGTCGCGGTGGGACGCCGGCCGTCCGGTGGCCGCTGTGACGATGGTGCGTACGGCAAAGTCGCACATCCGTCCTTGGCAGTAGCCCATTCCCGTCCGGCACAGCGATTTGACCGACGCGACATCCGACGCGCCCAGCCTGTGAATGGATTCGTCGATCGAAGCGCGGGGCACTTCCTCGCATCGGCAGACAACGGTGTCCGAATGCAGCCACGACGTCCAGTCGCGCGGCAACGGATAAGCGTCCGAAAGCGCTGCGGCGAAGTGCCGGCGGCGGGCACGCTCGGCTCGCGTCACGCGCCGCACGACCGGCGGCGTGCCCTGCAGCGATGCCGCAGCAGCCAGTCCAGCGATGCGACCTTCGACGGCGGACAGGTCGGCGCCGCCGATTCCGGTGATCTCACCCGCGGCGAACACGCCAGGTCGCGAGGTGCGCTGGTCTCCGTCCACGCGCACGACGACGGCAAGCCCCGACCGGTCGAGGTGTGTGTCGCAGCCGAGCGCAACGGCCAACTCGACCTGCGGCAGGAAGCCCCAGCCGAGGCATACCGCGTCGACGGCGATCTCCCGCGCGGAGGACGAGCGGTTGGAGCCGCGGTGATCCGAGCGTTCGACGACCACCGCTTCTACGGCGTCCGTACCGAGCACCTGTGTCACGACGTGGCCGAAGTGCACCGGAACCCGATGCCGGCGGAGCAGTCGTGCCAACCGCGCGCCCTCCAGCAGCTTGTCCGGACTGACCGCCACCGCCGGGAGGTGCCGAGCCCAGCGCGTCGGCCGATTGGCCTCGAAGACGCCGGCTACCGTTGCGCCGGCACCCGCGAGAGCGGCGGCGACCGAAACGAGGAACGGGCCGGTTCCGGCGACGACGACGTTGCGGCCGAGGAGCGCGCCGTGGCCCTTGAGCATCGCCTGCGCACCACCAGCGGTCATGACACCCGGAAGAGTCCAGCCGGGAATCGGCAAGGCGAGGTCGTAGGCGCCAGGCGCGAGCACGACCGCGCGCGCCTGCAACGAGGACGTCTGTCCGCCTCCCACCGGAGCAAGGTGCAACACCGCGCCGACGTCCGCCGCGGCAGCGTGCCACACCGTCGTCGACGGCAGGACGGTGACGGCTGTGCTTGCCTCGAGCTCGGCGCGGAGTCGGACGAGGGTGTCGTGGCGACGGTCGATCGGCGCGCCGATATGCAGCGACGAGCCATCCGCCGGATGGCGGTAGTACTGGCCGCCTACGGCGGGACCGGAGTCGATGAGCACGACGTCGCGCGCGGTGCGCGCGGCCGCTAGCGCGGAATGCATGCCGGCTGGTCCGGCGCCGACCACGACGACATCAGCGGTCCGCATGCGCTCCCCCGTCGAGCCGAGACACGACAAGGCCGGGCGATGCGCTCGTCACGCACGACCGGACGGTGCTGCGGTCGACCAGCACGATGCAGTCGAAGCAGACGCCCATCCCGCAGAACATCCCGCGTTCCGAACCCCCGGGCGTACGCCGGACCGAGCGGATTCCGGCCACGAGCAGCGCCGCGCCGATGGCCTGTCCCGGTACGCCGCGCACGGGCACACCGTCGAACGTGAACGTGAAGGAGCCGTCGGCGCCACTGGGCTCTGTCACGCCGCCACCGTCGCGAAGCGGGCCGGCGCAAACGGCGCCGGGTCGACGACGGGACTCACGCCGGCCACCAGCGCTGCAACGAGCTGGCCGGTCGCCGGCGCAAGTCCGATGCCGGCTCCTTCATGACCCGTCGCGTGCAACAGTCCCTCAACTCGAGTGTCCCAGCCGATGAGCGGCAGATGGTCAGCACTGGCCGGCCTGAACCCTCCGTAGACACGGATGATGTTGAGACGCCCGAGTGCCGGAAAGAGCGCCATCGCTTCGGCCGCCATGCGACGAACGATCGCCATGTCGACGGTACGGTCGAAGCCGATTCGCTCGCGGCTCGAGCCGATCAAGATGGTGCCCGCGCGCGTCCCTTCGACGACGGGCGAGAGTCGGGCTCCCGCCTCGTCACTGCCGACGTCGTCGACGTAGCTCGTCGAATAGACCTTGTGCCGGATGAGGGCCGCCGCTGGTTCGGTGACCAACACGAAGCCTCGTCGCGGTGCGACGGGAATGCTGCTGCCCGCCAGCGCCGCCAGCTCATTGGCCCAGGGGCCGGTCGCATTGACGGCGCACGCCGTCGCGATCGTGCCGTTCGACGTGACGACGCCGCTGATCGCGCCCGTGGTGTCGCGGCGCAGGTCCTGGACCGCGGCGTGCAGCCGGATGTCCACGCCACGCTCTGCAGCCGCACGCAGAATTGCCGCGCACGCGCGCATCGGCTGCACCTGCGCGTCGTCGGGATACGACATCCCGAGTACCGCGTCGGCTGTCAACTCCGGCTCGAAGCTCCGCAGCTGATCGGGCTGCAGCGGCTCGCACCGAATGCCCGCCGCTTGTTGTTGCAGACCAAGGGCGCGCAGGGCTACCGCGTCCGCCTCGGAACGCGCCACCACCAGGCCGCCCTTGTGCTCGAGCTCGAAGTCAGTGGCGAGTTCGTCGGCGAGCTGCTGCCACATGACATTCGACGCGACCGCGAGGTCCAGCTCGGGACCTGGCAGCTTGTCCGAGACGAGGAGATTGCCTTCGCCTGATCGCGTCGTGCCAGATGCGATTGCGCCACGATCGACGACGACGACCGATCTTCCGGCCCGGGCGAGTTCGAGTGCACAGCAGGCACCGATGATGCCCGCACCGATGACGACCACGTCGGCTGACTCGCGTGGCGCGGAGACGTTCACTCCCAAACTATGCCACCCCCATGTGCATGCGTTCGTAGACCAGCGATGCGACGGCAAGGTCCTCGAACGCCATGCCGACCGACTTGAAGACAGATCGCCTCGGCGAACTGATGCCGGCGCCGCCGACGAGTTCGGCAAGATCAGCGACGACCGACGATTCGTCGATGGCGCCCTCTGCACGCGCCATGATGAGGTCGCCGGCCTCGCGCCATGCTGTAGCGCGCTGTTCTACGACGATATTCGCGCCGCGCAGCGTGGCGGCGTCGAGTTCCCGCACGTGCGGCTCGTGCGAGCCGATCGCAATGACGTGCGCGTCAGCCGCGAGCGCCGACCCGGCAAACAGCGGCTCCCGCGCAGTGGTGCACGTACAGACGATGTGCGCGCTTCTCACGTCGTCGGCGGTGGCGGCGTAGGCCAGCAGGCCCAAAGTCTCGATGCGCTCGACCAGCCGACCGACTCCTTCAGGTGACCGGCCGACGATGCCGACCGTGCCTATCGGTCGGATCGCTTGGTGCGCAAGCACATGACCCCATGCCTGCGGGCCGGTGCCGAAGATGACGAGATGCGACGCGTCCGGGCGCGAGAGGTATCGGCTCGACAGCGCGGAGGTCGCCGCCGTCCGGATGACGGTCAGCTCCGTGGCGTCGATCGTGACCAGCGTCTGCATGGTTGTCGCGTCGAAAAGCGCGTAAAGCCCTTGCACACGCGGAATACCGCGCTCCGGGTTAGCGGGAGCGACCGTCGACAGCTTCACGCCGATGTAACTCGCCGATTCCGCCGGCATCAACAGCAACTGCCCGTGCCGCACGTCCCGGATCGCGCGGGGCGGCGTGTCGGCGCCAGGACCGAGCTGCAGTGCGGCGACTCCCACGGCCTCTACGGCATCGGCGTAGGGCAGCAGTCGGCGCACCGTCGCGTCGTCGATGTAGGGCACCCTCGCCGTCGTCTCAGCCGAGCTGGAATCCGGTGCCGACATCATCACCGTCCTCGATCGCGAACGAATGCTCGCCGGTGCGGTACGCCGTGCCCTCGACCTCTGTTGCCCAGGTGACGCCGGCATTCCCGGTCGTACCCGCGCCGAGGCGGCACACGAACCGCGTGCCGACAATGCTGTCGTGTACGAAGGTGTCGCCCGGCGCGAGCTCCCCGCTCTCGGCGAGCAGCGCCATCCGCGCCGAACTTCCGCTGCCGCACGGCGAGCGGTCGAGCGCGCCGTCGGCGAAAATGGTGACGTTCCGGTGGTGCAACGAGCCGTCGTGGCGGTCGAGTTCGTCGTACAGAATGGTGCCGTAGACGCCGGAGAGTCGTTCGTCGTCCGGATGCGACACCGCCGGATGATCGTTGAGCGCCCATTTGATCTCGCGGCCAATGGCGACGAGACGTGCGGCCGACTCCGGAGCAATTTCAAGCGCGAGCTCTGCCGCGCGCACCGATGCATAAAACGCCCCGCCGTACGCGAGATCCACGTCGATCGGTCCGAGTGACGTCACCACCCGCAGGCCAGTCGCAACGGCGTAACTCGGCACGTTCGCAAAGGCGATTCCGGTGGCGCTGCCGGCCTGCATCCGCACCCGCGCCTCGACGCGACCACTCGGTACGTCGATGACGACGGTCGCCTCGCCGTCGTGGGGTGCAACGACCAGGCCGCTGTCGATCGCCCAGCGACCGAGTGCGATCGTGCCGTGGCCACATGCGGTGCTGTAGCCGTCCTTGTGGAAGAACACCACACCGACGTCGGCGCCCGCGTCGTCTGGCTCGGTGACGAAACCTCCGTACATTCCGGCGTGGCCGCGCGGCTCATTGACCAGCAGCTGCCGTACGTCGTCGAGATGCGCCGCAGCCCAGACCCGGCGAGCCGCGACGGAGTTCCCTTCGAGTGGCGCGGCGCCGCCGGTCACGATCCGAAATGGCTCGCCAGCGGTGTGGTAATCGACGGTGGTGACCGGGCCGAGCGCAGTCACGCCGGGACGGCGTCCGTCATCTGGATGCATGCCGTGTCGCCCATTTCGGCGACGACCTGCACGAGCTGGCCCGTTGCCAACCGGGAGTAGTCGTCGGGCGGCACGACGACTACGGGGCAACGCTTGTCGTAGAGCTCTCCGGCGACCATCGCGCCG
>JBDSAK010000061.1:0-5877 GCA_039922195.1 Mycobacteriales bacterium | reverse complement strand
CCCCGCGGAGTTTGCGCTCGAAGACCCGGTAGCGAGCAGCTACCGCGACAACCGGCGACACAAGCACCGCGGGAGCCGGCGACACAAGCACCGCGGGAGCCGGCGGGGCCGGCGCGGGCGGGGCCGGAGGGGCCGGTGCCGACGGAGCCGACGGAGCCGGCGGAGGGGGGATTGCTGGCGAAGGGGCCGGCGCGGGCGGTGCCGGAGGGGCTGGGGCCGGAGGGGCCGGCACGGGCGGTGCCGGCGGAGCGGGCGTTGCTGGAGGAGGGGCCGGCGTTGCTGGCGGACGGGGCGGCGATTCGGTGAGGAGCGAGTCGGCGTAGGCGTCGTCGTACGTCTCGAAGGCTGCGGGCGCCGCAGCCTCGGTCAGCGGCGTTCCCGGAACCCGTTGCTGGCCGTAATAGCCCCAGAGCACCTCGGCCACCTTGCCGCCGATCTGCTCAGGGGTTCGCTCGTCGGGCAGCCGGGCGGGTTGGGCGAACGGCGGAGGAGGCGGCGCTGACGGCAACACTGCGGACGGCGTCCGCATCATCGATGACGACTTTGCCTCCGGTCCGAAGGGGGCCGGGACCGATGGAGCCGGTTGCGCGCCGCTCGCGGGCGTGGGTGCCGTGGCCGGTGCGGCGACCACCGGGACGCCATACGAATGACGTCCAGCAGACCGCCGGAACCAGCCCACGGGCTAAGCCCGGGCCGGCTGCGGCGTCGAGTCGATGTTGTCCACCACGGAATACAGCAGCGCGAGGAGAACAGACTTCACGCTTTCGCGATCGGTCGCGTCGCACGGGACGACGGGCACCTCGGCGTCGAGCGCGAGGCGGTCGCGCACGATCGCCTCCTCGGCCGGGTCGATGCCCTGCGAGCGGTTCATGCCCACGACGAACGGGACCTTGGCCATCCTGCGGAACGCGTCGAGGATGTTGCGCGCCTCGGCGAGCGAGTCCTCTCGAGTTGCATCACACAACAGGATGTAGCCGAGCATGCCTTCCCCGAGGATCTCCCACATGAAATCGAAGCGCTCCTGGCCCGGCGTACCGAACAGGTAGAGCACGAGGTCGCGGTCGATCGTGATGCGGCCGAAGTCCATCGCCACGGTCGTGTCGCTCTTGCGCGACTTCGTCTCGTCGGTGATGCCTTTCTCGGTCGACAGCACCGTGATCTCGCTGATGGTGCGGATCAGCGTGGTCTTGCCGGCGGCGAACGGTCCCGTCACGACGATCTTGACGGCCTGTCCGTGGTGCTTCTTGCGTGGTGGCATCGGTCACAGCCCCCTTACGCCGGCAATGAGACGGAGCAGGAGACTCTTATTCACGCTGGGGTCTCGTTCGATCAGGGCGCCAGCGCTCGGCGCCATTGAAGGATCGGTGGCCACCGCGGTGGCTCCGATCGTCTGGTGTGCGCCACCGGAAGACGGCTGACGCACCCCCGGAATAGGTCCTTCAGGAAAGTCCGGTTTGCGGTTCATCAGGTGGTCGGGCCGGGTGGGCACGACCTGCGGTACGGCGCCCGCTGCAACCGCAGCGGATCGTGGCTCAGGGGCATGTGCGGCGTTCGTCGGCACGACGGAACGCTGCGGCGCCTGGAACGGCTTGTCGGTCCGCACCACAGTCGACGGCGCGGGGGCGGCCGCCTCCTCGGCGTAGTCCTGCACTTCCTGCGACGCGGGTACGACGGCCGGCGCCTCCGACTCCGGCTCCGGCCGGCCCTCGAGATCGGAGAGCATGCGCTGGCGGCGCAACAGGGCGGGCAGCCCGGCCGAGTCTTCCGCCGACGCCTCCCCGACGACGAGCAGGCCGCGTTCGACCAGAGACACGACGGCACTGACGATCGCGAACTCCCCGCGACCAGTGAGGTCGACGAGATCGGCAACCGATCGCTGTCCGTCGACGAGGGCAAGCAGCGTCCATTCGGCGGGCGCCAACACCGTCTCGTGGTCCGAGGCAGCCAGCGGGATGCTGACGATCACGTCGGACGAAGGCACGACGGCACTGAGCGCGTCCCACGTCTCCAGGCGGCGCCGGCCTTCGGCGATGATGTCCTCGACGCCCAGCGCGATGCCCAAGTCGTCGGGGTTGCCCTCGTCGGTCGCAAACGCGAAGTCGCCCTCGGTCCAGCGGAGCAGATCGAAGACGGCGTCGGTCGCCTGCTCGATCGCGATCTCGTGCAGTTGCGCCTCGTCGATCGAGCCGCTGTCCCGCAGCACACGCGCAAGTCCGGTCGACGCGTCGAACCGCACGGCAGTCACTGCCTGCCTGAGTACATCGTCAGCCACCAGTCCCTTGCCGACCACGCGGCGACCCAGTGATTGGCGGCTGGTGTCGGACGTACCCCCGGTGACCGAGCCCGTCGAGAAGTAGACCAGACCTGCCGCCGAAGGCGACTGGATGCGCAGGGCACCGGTCTTCTTCGTGAACGACAGCAGTTGGAAGATGTCTGGCAGGCTAAAGGCATCTAGTGAGCCTTCGAGTGTCATGGCGGCGCTCCGTGTCGGTAGGGAGTTGCCGTCAGGACCAGGACTGGGTGTGGCCGTTGCTCTCCGGCGCGGCTGTCCCGTAAGGGACGTACGTCGGGGGCGTCGGGAACACGGGCTGTGCGGGCAATGCATCCGTCTCGCTCAACGCGTCCGGATACCAGGTCTGCTGGGCTTCGACAGCAGCGCCGACGTACGACGACGGTGTGGGCGTGGCGGGCGCGCTGACCTGCGGCTGCGCCGGCACTTCGTACTCAGGGACCTCGGGTGCGAGCGCGGCTTCGGCTGCAGCGGCTGCCTCCTCGGCGGCGTACGCGGCAGCGAGTGTGCGGCCGATGACGGCGGCGGTGCGCTTGACCTCGTAGAGCATCAGGCCGGTCTTCGCGCCCTTGGCGGCCACGGCAACAAGTACCGCCTCGCCGTCGCAGCTGACCAGGAAGACGGTGCCTTCATCGCCTTCGATGAACACCTGCGACAGGTCGCCGCGACCGAGACCGCTCGCGGCCCGCTCACCCAGCGACAGCAGTGCGGCGCTCATCGCGGCCACGCGATCCTCATCCATGCTCTCCGGGAGCGCAGACGCCATCGGCAGGCCGTCGAACGACACGACGGCCGCAGCCTCGATCTCCGGCGTCTGGTTCAGCAGGTCGGACATCGCGCGGTCCAACCGACCGCTGCGGCTCATCTCGCCCATTGCGCACCCTTCACATGGCATTGATCTGCAAGCTCAATACGGTGCATCGGAACAGATGCCCGATGGCTTGAATGACCCGTTCGGGCTAAAGGCGTCGACCGCCCCCCGAAGGCAGATCCATGCGGTTCGGGACAACCACGGCGCGGCCGGGCGCCCGGGTGGATCGGCCGAAGTGGCGGACTTGATAGTCCATTGGAGCTACTTATCGGGCCATCTTCCCCAGATCGCGATACTTGCCCCACTTGTCCCGGTAGCGTGCGCCAGGCTCCTGGGGGTTCGCTGCGGGAGCGGGGCCTTGGGGGTATTTCCACATGTCTACGTCTACTCCGCGCGTGCTGTCATCGCCGGCAAGGTCACCGCGGGGTGCGTGGAACGGCCGCGCCGCCGGTCGCGTCCTCACGGTGCTCGCAGCGCTGTTGCTGTCGCTGACCGCGATCGCGCCGGCCCAGGCAGCACCGGCCGCGCCGCTGGTCAACCTTTCGGCAACCTCGACACCGGCCAGCGGCGACGTCGTACTCGCCTGGTACCCCGTAGCGGGCGCCACCCAGTACAAGGCGGAGATCTCCAACTCTTCGTCCTTTTCCGTCACGTATTACACGACCGCCCTCACATCCGCGCTCACCGCAACGCCGATCGACCCCGTCCCCCCCGGCACTTGGTATTGGCGTGTCGCCGCGGTAGACGCGCAAGGCGCGAGCGAATGGACCGTCGCTCCTAGCTTCAGCCGCTCTGCGACGGCCGGGCCGACCGGCCTCACGCCCGGCGCCACCGGCGCGGCGACGCTGCACTACCCGACCGCAACGGTCTTCTCGTGGAACCCCATTGCTGACGCCGAGAGCTACACCGTCGAATGGTCCACGAGCGACACCTTTCCCGGCGGCACGCATTCCGCCACGACGGCCTCTACGTCGTTCGTTCCGCCCACCCAGTTGACGCGCGGCCAGCCGTGGTTCTGGCGCGTACGAGGAACGATGAGCGCGCCGAAGCTCCCCACGGAATGGTCGACCGCTGGTTCAGGTATCACCGTCGACTGGCCCAACGCCGCTCCAGCGCTCGTTTCGCCGCCTGACGATCCGGCCGGCACCACGCAGGTCACCGATGTTCAGCTGAGCTGGACTGCGGTACCGGGTGCAGCGTCGTACCGTGTCGACGTCGCGACAGATGCCGCGTTCTCGTCCGGATCCAGACTACCGAACTCCCCGTTCACCTCTTTCAGCACCGTGTACTCCCCGCCCCGCTCGTTCATCAACGGCGGCTATTTCTGGCGAGTCAGCGCCGTCGACACGAACGGCAACGATGGCGGACCTTCGGTGACGCGGCAGTTCACCCGCGCGTGGGGCCAGACGTCGGCGCCGTCGATGACCACAGGGGCTCTGGTCGCAGCGCCCGTGCTCGTGTCCCCGGCAATTGGTGCAACCGTGCTTGAAGAAGACTTTGAACTCAGTTGGACTCCCGTTCCTCGAGCGACGGCCTATGAAGTCTGGGTCACGACTGAATCGAACGTCGCTACCTTGTTCACGGACAGCACGAAGATCTACAAGTGCCGAACGGCGCACACCCGGCTGACCGCGTTCGATGTGATGGCCACGTATCCGGCCAGCACCGCGGGCGGTCTCCTGAAGTTCTCCACAACCGCCGGATGCCCGCGCACCGACTTCGGACTGACCCGTTTGCCGCTGAACCAGCTGCTGCATTGGCGCGTCCGCGCGATCGACCTGGGCCCCTCCGATACGACGACCTATGCGCCTCCGACGAGTCCTATCTACACGCAATGGTCGGATCGTGACGTCGTGGCGAACGCCAGGACCTTCACGTTGACGCCGGGCAACTCGGCGCCGCCGGTTGCGGGGTACGACCCGCCGCTGCTGACTCCGTCCGATGGCCTCGGTGTCGCGGAAACGCCGGAACTTACCTGGGCGCCCGCGGCGAGCGCGACCGCGGGGTACTGGGTGCAGATCGGCATCGACGAAAGCTTTACGAACCCCGTCGCGCAGTTCCACACCTACAGCACCCGACTGCTGCCGAACGGTGGCCTGCTCGACAACTCGACCGGCCAGCAGTATTTCTGGCGCGTGGGCGGCTGCGACATGTTCTCGACCCTGGCGATCAGGAACTGCAGCACCCCCACGGGGGCAGGCATCCGGCGGTTCGCGAAAGCAAGTACCACGCCGGTGCGCAATGTCGCTGTCTCAGCGGTAGCGGACCAGCTGACCTTCACATGGACCGAGCACCAAGCGCTCAGAGATCCTGCGCTACCCGCCGAGAGTAGCCGCGGCTACGAAGTGCAGGTCGCAAACGACGCGCTGTTCAGTTCGTTCGCGCCTGGGTTCAGCAGCCTGAAGGTGGATCAGCCGTTCGCAACTACCTCTGCTGCTCTATTCCAGGACGGCAGCTACTTCTTACGGGTCCGCGCCGTCGACGCGGTAGCCGCAGGTCTGCCGTGGTCGGCCACCTTGCCGTTCACGAAGCGCGCCCCGGAGTCACCTCTTACGTCGACTCCGACAGCGACGCCGATGGCCCCGCTTCTCGCGTGGACGCCGCTCCCGGGATCAAGCAAGTACGACGTTCAGGTTCTCTCCCAGGACGGCGGGCAGGTTCAGTTGCAGACAGGCTTGTCCAATCCCGCGGCGGTCCCGACGGTCGTCTTTCCGCCCGGCGCCTACTCGTGGCGTGTACGTCGCGTGGATGCGAGCAACAACGTGTTGCCGTGGGG